>DASUVL010000739.1:0-3145 GCA_036379015.1 Niastella sp. | reverse complement strand
GCTGGTATTCTGCCGGCGCCCAATCATTTATTTTAGAAACCGCACAAGTGTCACAGGGGATCTTGCTATCGTACCGGATATCGAGATCCCGGGCCACCGTAATTTGTTGACGTTGCAGGGCCGGCCGGTTTTTATAGTCATCATAAAAATTTACCGGAAGCGAAAAATTGGTGGCATCGAATTTTTGCAGGTATTTCAATGGCGGCATAAAGTTGCGATGCGGGGCTTTGTGGTGCAGCATCAGGAAGAAAGGGGCGTTCTTGTTTTCACCGATCCACTGCAAAGCCAGGTCAGTAATCACGTCGGTCACATATCCTTTATATACAGTATCCTTCCCCATTTTAATAAACGGCGGATTGTAATAATGTCCCTGTGCCGGTAAAATATTCCAGTAATCAAAACCAGTAGGTTCACTCCATAAATGCCATTTGCCTACAACAGCGGTATGGTAACCATTGTCCCGCAAAATTTTGGGAAGGGTTTGTTGCGCGCCAGTAAAATAGGTGCCATTATCTTTCAATCCGTTTATATGGGAGTACTTGCCGGTTAATATAACCGCCCGGCTGGGACTGCAAACTGAATTGGTTACAAATCCATTTTTCATGATTGCGCCTTCCCGGGCAATTCTATCAATATTAGGTGTTTGTATAAGAGTAGAACCATAGGCGCTGATGGCCTGATAAGCATGATCGTCGGCCATAATGAAGATAATGTTGGGTTTCTTTGTTGTCTGTTGGCTATAAGCAGTCTGCCCCAATAGGAGAAGTAGTACCATCCATACATTTGGGAGAAAAGCAGGCAGTAGGCGAATCAGGTTTTCTTTCATATGACTTACTTGAGGTTGAGATCCAAAAGTAAGAACTTTGTACATACATATAAACAAGTGATTTTGTAAAAGAGTAGGCAGTCATAACTACTTCAGCAGCTTTATATATTATTATATAAGAAATCATGACTTTGAGTTTTGTAATTAAATTTACATTGCTTCAAAGTCATGATTTTTTTCACACATAGGAACTCAAAAATAAGAGCCGGCCTTTCTAGGACTATTTATCATTTATAGTTTCACCAGTTTTATCTGTTTTATTTTACTGCCTTGTCTAACTTCAAGATAGTAGAAACCTGAATGATACGAATGTCCCAATTGCAAGGTTCCTTGCGGAACATTTTCGCGATAATCTACTATCCTGCCCTGCACGTCTACAACCCGAAGACTTATCTTTCCTTCCGATCCCTGAATATTAATATTAAAGTAATCCAATGCTGGATTGCCAAGCACCTTCACGGTAAACGGATTTACAACAACAGGTATTTCTTCCGTTTGTTCAACACGGGCAGACGTAACTGTTGTAGATGCAGGTGTGCTTCGTACTGAAACATTACCACCACCCAGGTTCTGTAACACCGTTTGCACACCGCTCCAGTTGCTGGAGAAGATCACCTGGGAATTATTGGGATTCATTAATAATATACTCACCTGGTCGTTCTGGCCGCCGTTAGAAACATCATTCATCTTGACGGTGAGGTCCATATTGCCACCCATGGGTATAGGGTTCAATGGATTGGTTATATCGCTATAATTCGCCTTGGTGTTAAAATAGGCAGGTGTACCGCTTGAACTGGAAGCCGATACCACAAGCGTATTCACCGCATTACTTTTCACCTGATAAATTTTGCCATTGCTGCGTATAATAATATTGCACTGACCTTTCAGGTTGGAGCCGGATTTATTATACTGCATATTAAAGCCAAAATTTGTTTTTAAATTTAGGGTTCCGGCTATTATTCCTGCACATGCCGTATTGCGTAAAAAGCCACCACCCGTTACAAAATCAGAACCTGGGCGCGCAAGTGTGATTGTAGTAGCCACATCTGAGGTGCCACCCGCATAATAATTATCCGCTACTGCATACACCTGCAAATTGGCGCCTCCTGCCTGTAGTTCAGTACTGCTTAAGGTATAATTGAATGAAGTAACAACAGTACCAATCGTTGAATCGGTCATCAGAGCCGGTGTTATATTGGCTGTACCCAATATTGTACCGGACACAGGATTATCTCTTCTGAAAGTAACTTTTGCGTTTTTAATATTTCCCCGGTTTCCATCTGCGCCAGGGAACAGATCACGTACGGTCGCACTCAGGCTAACGATTACCGATGTTGCTGTTGTGCTCGGCAGTGAGATATAATCCTGACCCGTATAAGTAATATCGGCATTTTCCTTTATTACAGTAAGTGAACAGGTTGACGTATTATTACTACTATATAAACCATAATTAGCATTGGGCGTATTAAAAATAGCGGTTACATTTTTAGTGCCCGGAGCCATTTGACCAATGATTCCTTCAACCAGTTGCTTGTCTTCCAAAACACCAGTCAGGTTGTTCCCGGAAACTACTAAAGGAACGGTGCCCATTACCTGGTTCCCTACTTTAAATGTTACAGAAACGGCCGCACCATTAGCGCCAATTACGACCGGAGCTCCTCCAGTAATGGTTGCCGTAAAGGTGACTGCATCGCTGTATTGCGGTGTTGTTACACTGGTAATAACAGCAGTCGTTACAGGCACAACGGTAATTGTCAAAGTTCCTGGCGTATTAGTTACAGTGTAATTTGATAACCGGTTATCAGGATCGTTCAGTATTGCAGTTATCGGATAGTTCCCGATCAATGAGGCCTGGGTAGCTGTTGTGCTATAGCTAACTGTAATATTATCACTGGGCACTATGCCGGTTTCAATACCATTGAGTACAGGCAAAGGTGCGCCGTACAATTTATTTTTGTTATTAACCGTAATGGTAAGTGCCCTCTTATTAATGGTAAGATTAGCGCCTATGTAAGAAAGGTTATAATTACTGTTTAACGCCAAAGTGCCCTGAAGAATGGCATAAGCACCGATGTCCTCACCTGCTGCTCTTGTCAACGCACCGGCGAACGCATCAGTGAACGCGAGACTACCGGAAGTGACCTGATAAGTCAAAGCCGGATCGCTGTCACCATATACTTTACTCTTCGCATCGGCAGTGACGGTAATGGTGCGGTGCGTAATAGATAAATTAGCGCCGACATAAGTCAAATTATAGTTGCTGTTCAGTGCCAGCGTGCCTTGCAGGATACCATAAGTTCCTACGGCTTCGCCAGCGGT
>DASUVL010000738.1:0-3834 GCA_036379015.1 Niastella sp. | reverse complement strand
TACCTGTTTCGTGGTTTATTAGCCGGTGTAAACCGGTTAGATGATTTACGGGCAACAGGTGTTGTTCTGGTAAAGGGACGATTATCGTTGCTGCTCATAGTATCCTTAAAGGGATGATCATGATCAACCTTTATGTCATTGGTTATGAGCTTTTGAATATCCCGCAGGTACTCTTTTTCTTCGCGATCACAGAATGAAAGCGCTATACCGCTGTTGCCTGCACGTCCTGTACGGCCTATACGGTGTACATACGTTTCAGGAACGTTTGGCAGTTCAAAGTTAATAACATGCGATAATTCATCAATATCTATGCCTCTGGCTGCAATATCAGTGGCTACCAGCACTTTTATTTGCTTTGACCTGAACTGATGTAATGCTTTTTGCCGGGCCTGCTGGCTTTTATTGCCATGTATGGCCTCTGCCCTGATACCTGAACGGTTTAATTCTTTGGCAACCCTGTCGGCACCGTGTTTGGTACGGGTGAAAACAAGCGCCATTGGAATATCCGTATTGGTTAACAGGTGCAACAATAAAGAGGGTTTGTTTCTTTTTTCAACAAAACAAACGGTTTGCTTTACGGTTTCAGCGGTTGTAGAAACCGGTGTAACTTCAAGCCTGACCGGGTTAACCAAAATGGTGTCTGCCAGTTTTCTGATGGCGGGGGCCATAGTTGCGGAAAAGAACAGCGTTTGCCTTTGTGTAGGTATTTTAGCAATGATCCTTTTAACATCATGCACAAAACCCATGTCAAGCATACGATCTGCTTCATCCAGCACCAATAACCGGATATCATTAAGATTTACAATTCTTTGATTCACCAGATCGAGCAAACGTCCGGGCGTGGCTACTAAAATGTCTACGCCTCTTCTTAAAGCGTTCACCTGCGATACCTGCGATACACCACCGAATATAACCATCTGGTTTAGTCCGGTAAATCTGCCATATGCTTCAAAACTTTCCTGTATCTGAATAGCCAGTTCGCGCGTAGGCGTTAGCACCAATGCTCTAATACCTTGCCTTTGTTTTACAGTACGTTCTTGCTCATGCAATAACTGAAGAACGGGAATAGCAAATGCAGCCGTTTTACCGGTTCCTGTTTGGGCACAGCCAAACAGATCTTTTTGCTGAAGAATTACTGGAATGGATTGTTCTTGAATCGGAGTCGGTTGTGTATAACCTTCGTTTTTAAGCGCTTTTAATATGGGCTCAATAATTTTTAACTTTTCGAATGACAATGTCTGTATTTTTAATTAATTAATGATGGTAAGCGGCCTTTGAAGACACATACCAGGCTTACGATCTTACCTTCACTAATTTGAAAAGAGGAAATCAAGATAGGTGCAGTAGGAAATAAGTTACGCGAAGGTACGCATTTTAATGTTTATTCCTAAAAAAACATTACATTTCAGGGCTAACTTATTCATTTAGCAGTAGTTAACGCCAGGTATCTGCCTTTTTTCTTTTACCATTGCGGGGGTAAATTCAGCTCGCTTACCGAGATGTTTTTGCCATCCATCAGCGTTTTATCAAGCGAGGCAATAGCCTGTCTGGCTTCCCGTTCAACCGGCATTTCAATAACCCCGTTTCCTTTCGACCGGCCATTCAATTTATCGCGTACCACCTCAGCCGAATTCACCACGCCATAGGCTGAAAACAATCTCCTCAGATCCGCATCACTTGTATTTCTGCTCAGATTGTAAACCTGGATATTCATGAACCTGGATTTAATAATAAAGAATAGATGACTCATTTAACGCCCATAAGATAAGTCTTTTTACGCACAATTATTGTGGAATTTCAACCTGTTTGCGTCTTAGTAGTCTTTCAAAACTATAAAAAAATAACTGCGTGAACCGGATATTTCATTCTTTGCTGATATTCCTGTCATTCATTGGTATCCATTCCGCATGTTCCCAAAACAACAGGGATGCTGCCCCTCAAAAAAAAATTCCGCCGGTAAGTTATTCCTTAATTACCGATTTCGACACATCGATAAAAACTATCCATGTATTTGTTGCCTTATGCGATAACAAATACCAGGGCATTGTTCCTGTGCCTGCTGCCATCGGAAACGGGCAGGCCCCTAACAGTAATTTGTACTGGGGATGCAGTGCAGGTATTCGCACTTACTTCAAGAACAGCAAAGAATGGTTGTTTATAAAACGTTACAAGGTAGATAGTATTCGGTTGGAACGCCTGGTTTTTAAATACAGGCTAAAGAAATATTACCTGGTGGCAGATGCTTATGATGGCCGGTATATTAAACAATGTACGGTTGATTTCCTGAGAAGCTGTGCCGGCCAGGTGAAAGATACCTTGCATATAAACGGTACCCCGTTAGGTATCCATGGAAATGGAAAGCTGATCGCGTATATCGGGCACGATGGGCTCATGGATTTCAACCTCACCGAACGCTTTCAAAATACGGATAGTCTTAAACGGGACGCCATTATATTAGCCTGCAAAAGTAAAAAGTATTTCACGCCCCTGTTAGCCCCTACCCGATCGAATCCATTGGTATGGACGACCGGTTTAATGTGTCCCGAAGCCTATACGCTGCATGATGCCCTGACCAGCTATATCAGGAACGAACCAACGGAAAAAGTAAGAAGTCAGGCTGCAAAAGCGTATGCCCGGTATCAGCGTTGCAGCGAAAAAGCCGCCCGTAATTTATTGGTTACCGGATGGTAATAACGGCTCGTAGTAAGATGTGTAACAACTATCTCTGCCCGTTTTCCACCCGCTTGTTCTCTTCTCTTTTCATTACCTTGTATAGCCAAGGCAAAAATAGTTTTTGAGGAGTGATAAAAACCGGACCATTCGTTTACAGAAATATATTATATGTCTTTCATCCGATTGCTTGTTATTGCATATTTGCTCAATCTTTGTTGTATTCCAAATGCGACCAGCCAACCAAAGTCATTATTTAAAGTAATTGCTTTTTACACCGCCAAAAATGACCCTGCGCATATTAGTTTTGTGCATGAAGCCAACCGGTGGTTTTCACAACAAGCTGCTCAATATCATTTCCAATACGACACTACCAATGACTGGAACCAGTTGACTATCCATAACCTGGCGAAATACCAGGTGGTGATATTTTTAGATACCCGCCCGGAAGACTCAGCACAAAGAGCCGCCTTTGAAAACTATATGCATCACGGTGGCGCCTGGCTGGGATTCCACTTTGCCGCCTTTGCATTAACGCCTTCCGCTTATCCGCAAAACTGGGATTGGTATCATAATGAGTTCCTGGGCGCTGGACAATATAGAGGAAATACCTGGCGGCCGACTGCCGCCATATTACGGTTAGAAAAAAGTAAACATCGGGTTACCCGGCACTTGCCGGTTACGTTCAAATCGGCACCCAATGAATGGTATAAATGGGAAAAAGACCTGCGGCAAAACCCCGCAATAGACATATTACTGTCTATCGATTCAACCAGTTTCCCATTAGGAACAGGTCCCAAGCAATATGAGATCTGGCATCATGGTTACTACCCTGTTGTATGGACCAATAAAAAATATAAAATGCTTTACATCAATATGGGGCATAACGATATTGACTATGACAATAAAACCAATAAAGAATTATCGTTCCAGTTTGATAATAAAGAGGAATGCCAGTTGATCATCGATGGATTGTTATGGCTCGCTACACCGGCAAAAAGATATTGATCGCTGCTCCTTCGTTTTCCTTTCCTTCGGCCGTAATAAAGCCATCATGGTTTTCTACCACTTTTTTGGCAATGGCCAGTCCAATACCTGTTCCTTCATATTCCGTTCTCCCATGCAGGCGTTGGAACAATCCGAAGATCTTTTCATTGTACTGCG
>DASUVL010000737.1:0-5660 GCA_036379015.1 Niastella sp. | reverse complement strand
GGATTTGATCAGTATTATTCTGGTTGAAATAAGTAGCTTCTACATTGATGCGGTTGTTCAAAAAGCCTAATTCAACCCCTACTTCGGTTGTTTGTACAAACTCTGGCTTTAAATTATTACTGGGAAATGTTTGATTGGCTGTATAGCCGGGAATGTTTCCAAAAGGAAATCCGGTAGCCTGTGAATAGGTAGCTTGCAAAGAATATGGGCCCAGGTTTACGTTACCTGATTTGGAAACAGCTCCCCTTATTTTTGCATATGAAATCACCTTGCTATTCTGAATGGCAGGCACAGCATCTGAAAGGATCAATGAAGCATTGGCGCCGGGATAGAAAAAGGAACGGTTTTCCTGCATTAACCGGCTATCCCAGTCGTTTCTGCCGGTAAATTCTATATTAGCCCAGCCTTTATAGCTTAAACTGGCGTTACCATACACAGAGTACAACCTTGATTGAATGTCAAAGTTACTTCCATTGTTAACGGTTTGGCTACTACCAGTGTAAGTGGGTACATTGGCATCACCACTCCTTGCTGCAGGGTTGAACAGATAAGGTACCACCAGGTTATTACCGCCTACCGTTACATCTTTGAAACGGTTCTGACGCACCATGCCTCCGGCAATATATCTTAGGGTGAAGTCTTTATTAACATTATAAGTCCCATGTAAATAATAATCGAGGTTAAGGCGGGCAGAATAGTTTTGAGCATCTAAAACACTTCCAGGACGGTTGGTATATTGAGTTGCGTTGCGGCGTGGCGCAGCGGCCCATTCCGTAACTACAACAGGAGACGTAGAATTTTTATAGTTACTAAATGCCAAATTAGTGCTCAATTTCGCAGAGGCATTTAACCAATCAGTAATTTTATAGTTTACATCCAGGTTACCGATCAAATCATCTTCCCGTCCTTTCTGACGAAGATTTCCAATTACCCAGTATGGGTTAACCGCATATTCATTATAATAATTGGAGTATTGGGCAAATTTGCTATTCTTCCAGTCTTTATAATCAAGCAATGGCACGTTGCTTGGCGTTTGCATTACAAGAAAAAAGATACTTCCGTTGTAGGCGGGGAAAAGGCCTGCCATGCCCGCTTCATTAACTACGTTATAATTTTGTAACACATAATTCAAACCATAATTCACCGATAACCGGCCATAGCTTTTACCGGAGTTTAAACGAATACTGGTTCTCCTGTTCTCATCTTCCGGCATTAGGCCTTTTATTTTAGCATCCTGAATACTGGCATAAAAATTATCTCCTGAAATAGAAATGGAATTTTGCCAGGTTAAACCGGTGTTCCAGAATTTAACCTTGTCTTTGTAACGCCCATCATTATAAGCTCCTCTTTGAATGGAACCATCTTCCAGTTCCTTACCAATATCCTGCATAGAACCATCAAAACGGGGTCCGAATTGCTGATTTTCATACGGCACATATCCATAATTTCCAAATGGGTCAAGTACTTCACCGGCGCCTGCCCCAAATTCTCGTTGCATTTTTGGAAAGTATGCTACCCTGGCAGCCTGAAGCGTTGAACCTACTGATACATTAAATTTATTGCCCGATCCTTTTTTGGTAGTAACTACAATTACACCATTTACCGCATCAGGTCCATAAATAGCAGCAGATGCCGCGCTCTTAAGCACGGTCAGGTCCTGTATATCATCGGGTGGAATGGAAGAAAGATAACCTAACGGTGTGGGTGCACCATCTACCACCAACATCGGCTGGTTATTACCAGTGAGTGAACGAATACCCCTGATATTAATTTTGGCGCTTTCAAATACCCCGCTATTCACAGTAGTAACTGAAACACCGGATATTTTACCATTAAGGGCTTGTTGAACATTTACCGCTTTTCCTGCTGTAAGCACCTTGTTGGTAATAGACGTAGCGGCATATCCCAACTCTTTTGCCTGCCGCTTGATGCCCAGCGACGTTGTAACCACAATAGTTGATAACTCGTTGGTGATCCTTGAAAGTGTAATATTAAGCACATCACCAGCTCCGGCTGTACTCACTTCACGGGTCTCTACACCCGATGCACTGATTTCCAGCACCGCATTAGGCGGAACGCTTAATTTAAAATTACCTGCCTCGTCGGCAGCGGTACCCACACTTGTTTTTTTGATTTTGATAGTGGCGAAGGGAACAGGGTCGCCTTTTTCATCTGTAATTCGACCCGAGATCTGGCGATTTTGTGCAAAGGCCACAACCGATAGCATGAACGCTATCAGTAGTGATAGAATTTTTCTCATGAGACGTGAAATTTTTAAAATGAATGAATCCCCGAAAACCAATTTTATTGGTTAGCAAAAAAAGTTAAAAGAATGATAATAATCAACTTTTTTACTAACCGGTAGACAAAACGAATTTTACAAATGCTGCAAGAGTATGCCACACAATTTTTTACTTCATGAAAACTTCATTTCTACGACAATATCACTCAAACCTACGTCTGCATTGACTTACAAGCAGCCTACCAACCTGCATTTTCTCAATATCAACCATTAGTCGTTTGGCCAAATATGTGAATAAATTTTCTTGTAAACATGACAACTTATTTATTCTTCAATTACACGAGCGGCAAAATTATATAAACATAAATTAATGTATGATGCATAACCGAATATGCCTTTTAATTTAAATTTAATTCGCTTAACAAGCGCCCGTAACAATCATGCAGAAAACAATGTTCAACGCCGGGTAAAAATAATTTGCAGCTTTATATCCGACTTATTGTACGCCTCAGTGGCAGTTTTCGTTGCCTCAATTGCATGTTTAGATGGATATACAGCTTGCGCACATGATAAAGAGAAGAGGCAATTATATTTTTTATGCTGCTGCTTTGCCGGCCGGGGCATTAACCGGTAGTTAACATTAATAATATATCGCAATGCTTTATTAAATGAAGCTGGAATAGAAAAATTATACAACACCGTGTTTTCCCAGGCATAGATCCGGCTGTTGAACCCATCCGTTTCAATGTATTGTATGCGGGCATTGAAGAAAAATGGTTTAAAAGCAGGTTTCACATGCACATCTGTGTAAAACAAAAAGCCGGTTTCCTTTTGTTGTTGTAGATTGCTGGCATACCACACGGTTTCAACCCGGCTGCGTAATTCAATGGTCCTGTTAAGCCGGAAATTGACCTGCGTACGCCAGTTTAGCCTGGTCATTGGCACGATTGGCTGAATAGTCCTACCCGAATCGGCCACGTTCAACGATTTTGTTTCATGTCTGAAGCGGGTGTATATCTCCACATATTTGTTGGGCGTACAACCAACCTGCACCAGGTACTCATGTCCGCCCGATGGAGCATTGACCTGGTATTTCAACCAGGGAAACCTGAAAATATCTGTATATACATCCAGCTTCCACCCAAATACCGGCCGGATGGATAACCCGGCATAACAGCCACTTTCATTTACCGGCAGACTGTTTTCTGTAAAAGCATTGCTGAACAGGGATTGATATTGGCTGCTGATATTCCGGTATACGATGGCCAAATCAACTTTGGGGTCAAGACTTGCCAGCAATCCATGTATCATTGCCTTATTAAACAGCTTATCAATGGCCGCCTCCCCATATATATGCATATTGCGAACCGTAAAACTATAATCGAAACTATAATTACTCCAGTGACGGCCACTGATGGCAAACCTATCATAAGCCTCACCGGCCGGTTGTAACGGTTTCGTAAAACTATACTGTACTGCATTTATGCCAATATGTGACCTCGTGTTGGCAATTTTCAGGGCGCCGCCTGTTGTAACACATTGCACATTATAACGGTCATTGAGTTCAGACAAACTTCTGTGATACCCCATCGTTATTAAAGAAGAAATATATTCCTGTCCGGTTAAAAAAGAGTCGGTTACCAGGTTGGCACTTAATTTCCGCAACGAACCAAAAAACGTACAATTGATATTTTTCTTTTGCAACGTAATGCCAATGCCCCGGTGAAAATTATATTCGCCGGCCGAATTATAAGGTCGTAGTGCTGCTCCCTGCCGTTTTATATTTATCACTTCAGCGCTTTTTTTAAATGCCAGTCCCTGCCACTGAATCAATCCCTGGCCAAAACCAACTGTAAAATCACCAATAGCCAGGGATTGTATTATGCCCAGCTTGCGGGCAAAGAAATGGAAAGAATAAAAATCAAATCCACCTTGCTGAGCGCCTTTAAAAAATTGTTCCCCCGCATCTTTATCTCCGGCTATTCCATATTGTAACAGGTTCTTGTAATTATATTTATAACGGAATAAAATAGCAGTTGCGCTACCCAGGTAGGTATTGGCTGTTTTATTGTAATCGCCGGAACTGCTGACCGTTCGGGCAAACCGCCATAACATGGTTTGCTCTCCCTGCCTGAATCGTTCGCCCAGGCTCTCCACAATGTTTTTTTGATTGTTCACCGTAACAAACGGCAGTAACTGCTTAATGGTAGATACATCCCAGGCCGGTATAGCCTGTAATTCGTATACCTGTAATAATGGTCCCAGCACCTTGCGATACAACAAAAAATTACTGATCTGCAGATCATTTAATAGCCGCAATGCTTTCAGCTCATTTTCTGTTGCTTCATTCAGGTTCAACGGATGTTTTTGAAAATATTCCAGTTGTTGCCATTGCGTGTCATCTTCCGGAACACCCTCCTGCCGTTCGGCCTGGCTCTCGAGCTGCCATTCATTAACCGGTACTGTTTGCTTTTCCTGTGCTGCAACAAGCATCCACTGCAAGGTTAACCATATGGCAAAAGGCCATTTCACGGTTCCGCTTTTTGTTTTCCATAAAATAATAGCAACAATCCCGGTGTAAGACCCAGTTGAGGATGATAGCGTACATGTACATCGGCCCGGCAATTTTTCCATTGCCAGCCCACGCCAAAATAAGGAGATGAAGTAGCTGTAGTAAGGCCCGTGCGTACAAAAAACCGGTCTGGCACAATGATATATTGTAACCCGGCCTGTACATTTACAGGCCGGTCTTCTTCTTTGGTAATTTCTGCGCTCAGCAATAATTGCTTTGACACTTCGTAGCCAACACCAAACTGGTAAACGGTTGCCAGTTTTTCATTGGGATGATTGCGAAAATGGCCACCAACCGGGTTAACAATATGAATACCGGTCACTAAAGCCGGGCTTATTTGCCACTGGCTACCAATTTCAAACCCAACCGCCGCATCATTACCATAGCCGGCTATTCGCATCATATTATAGTTACACTGTATGCCGAGGCTAACCCGCCCCAGGTTTTTACCATAAGCAATACCCACCTGGCTTTCGTTAAAATCGCTAAACCCAGCGTATTGCATAGCAATACCTATCCCACCCCGGTTTACGGGTATGGCCGCTGTAGCCATGTACATGGAAAGTTCTTTCAACCCATATTTTTGTTCGGCGTATAAACCGGCACTGGATCTGGAAATACCGCCCAGGGCAGCCTGGTTGCTCAGAAAGGAAAACGATTGGGTAAAATGATGGCTGTAGGCGCCCACGCCGGTGTATAATGTACCCGGCGAGTAACGAATTGACTGGCCAAAAGCCAGGCAAGGGATAAGATAGAATGGCAATAGCAGTTTTTTCACACAGTTAGCTTTCAAAAACAGTCATTAAACATATTCAAAAAACGTAATATAAAAAATTTTTTATTCTC
>DASUVL010000736.1:0-5188 GCA_036379015.1 Niastella sp. | reverse complement strand
CGATCACATCACCGGTGGTGAAATGAATTACACTTTTATCGGCATTAGTAATGGCCAATACATGTATCAGATTGCCGCTAAATTATTTATGGATTGCTTCAGCAACCGGCGGCTTCCCAACCCGGCATATTTTAGTATTTTTAACCGGGGTACGGGTGCGCATATTATGGATCTTTCAATCCCTATGGCCCACCAGGACAGGTTAACCCTAAGTAATCCCAGCCAGTGTATAACCAACCCGCCCAATGTATGTTACGATATTGGTTTTTATAATTTTTTAGCAACACTGCCGCCGGTAGCAGAAGGATATTTGATCGCTATACAGGCAGTATACCGGGTGCAGGGAATAAGCAACTTATCACCTGGTTATGGAAATATCGGCGCTACTTACACCGGCGAAATTCCGGGAACCAATTCTGTGGCGTCAGGGCCACAAAACAACAGCGCTCAGTTTACCGGCGACGACATGGTAGTGATGTGCGCCAACAATTCTTTTTCATACAGCTTTGCAGCATCAGATAAAGACAACGACCAGTTGCGGTATTCATTTACCAATGCCTATATCGGCGGTTCGGGTGGAGGTGGAGCTAATTTTCCGGCGGCGCCGCCACCTTATTCATCTGTTCCATATGGTTCAAACTATGGGCCCGGTTCCCCATTAGGAAACAATGTGAAGATCAATACTTCCACCGGGCTAATTACAGGTATTGCCCCCGGCGATGGTATTTATGTGGTAACGGTACAGGTAGAAGAAATAAGAAACGGTATTGTAATTGCCACGCAGCGAAAAGACCTGCAAATTCGAATAACTGCCTGTACCATTGCATCGGCCTCCATGCCTCCGGAGTATATGCTTTGCAAAAACTCCCAAACCATTACGCTGGCCAATATGAGTACCAGCCCGCTGATCACTTCCACCAATTGGGAATTGTTCGATAATAAAGGGGTTTCGGTTTTCAATTCAAGCAGTCCTGTTACCAGTTATACATTTGCCGATACCGGAACCTATATCGTAAAACTGGTTATTAACCGCAACCAGCAGTGTTCCGATTCGGCCGTATCACTGGCCTATGTGTATCCCGGGTTTAAGCCCGATTTTACCACAAATGGCATTTGCTTTACAAAGCCAACGCTATTTTTTGATGCGTCGGTTACCAGCTATGGACTGGTAAATTCGTGGGATTGGAATTTTGGCGACGGAACAAGTAATGACGTATCTGCATTGCCTTCGCCTACTTATACTTATTTATCAATGGGGTCTAAAAATGTGCGGATGGTGACAACCAATACCAAAGGTTGCCGCGATACCACATTTAAAAATATAACCATCGTTGATAAGCCACCTCTTACGCTTGCTTTTCGTGATACCCTGATCTGTATCCCTGATGCGCTGAAACTACAGGCAATTGGCAATGGTATTTTTAGTTGGACACCCGGTACTGCCATGGTGAACGGGAATACGGCAACGCCAACCGTTACACCCGTTACTACTACTACATATATCGTTCATCTCGATGATAATGGATGCCTTAATCACGATTCGGTAAAAGTGCGTGTAGTTGACCATGTTACATTGCGGGCAATGAATGACACCACTATTTGCCAAAGTGACACTATTCGCCTTCACCTGCAATCAGATGGGTTAAAATATGCCTGGACGCCGGCCAGTCAGGTTTTGAACACAACGGCTCCCAATCCCAATGTAGTAACCTGGTTCACCACCAATTACCAGGTAACGGCGAGTATAAGTAGCTGTACTGCCACAGACCAGGTATTGGTAACAACGGTGCCATACCCGGTGGCAGATGCCGGTTCTGATACCACCATATGTTTTGAAACCTTTGCAAAATTAAAGGGCAGCACCGAAGCCATTACATATGCCTGGTTACCCGCATCTACACTAAGCAATTTGAAGATATTAGATCCGGTAGCCACCCCTAAGACCACCACAGCCTACGTTCTTTCGGCGTATGATAATAAGGGTTGCCCTAAACCAGGGTTTGATACTGTAATAGTAAAAGTGCTACCCGATATTATGGCATTTGCAGGAAGAGATACAGCGGTTATAACGGGTCAGCCCCTGCAATTGCAGGCAACAGGTGGAGTAAGCTATCAATGGGTTCCTGCTACCAGTTTATCGAACCCGCTTATTGCCAACCCGGTGGCAAAATACAGCACGCCTTCTACCGGAATTTTGTACAAATTGCTGGTGTATAATGAAGCCGGTTGTGTTGATTCAGCTTTTATAAAGGTTAAAGTATTTCAAACGATGCCAACTGTTTTTGTACCCAATGCATTTACGCCTAATCGGGACGGTAGGAATGACCTCTTGCGTCCGATTGCTGTTGGTATGGCACGCATCGATTACTTCCAGATCTTTAACCGTTGGGGGCAAATGGTTTTCAACACCTCAACTAATGAACATGGCTGGGATGGAACTATTGCCGGTAAAGTACAACCCTCCGGCACCTATGTATGGCTGGTAAAAGCCGTTGACTATACCGGCGCTCCTTATGTACAACGTGGAACTTTAGTATTGGTAAGGTGAGTGGCCTGATGAGATCATGTTAGTCAAATGATTAACCGGATACAATTGCTAGTTTACTTTCCTGGACACCTGTTTCCAATCTATCGAAAATACATTCATCAGGCAATTGCATAATTCACTGATACGGGTAGGCTTGGTTAAAAAATAATGTGCGCCTAACTGCATAATTTCCTGCTTGTCTTTTTGATTGGAGCTGGTAGTGTAGATAATAAGCGGAACAGTTGAATATTTGGGAAGTTTCTTTATTTCAATAAGACATTCTTTGCCATTTAATTTTGGCATATTCAAATCGAGGAAAATAAAATCAGGTACCGGTATTATTTCTTCTTTTAATTGCCTTAATGCTGCTTCTCCATTGTTCGCATAGTAACATTCGAAAGGAATTTTAAGATCCTTCATGGCTTCGTTAAGAAATAACTGGTCGTCTTCATCATCATCTATAATGAAAAGGGTTTTTGTTTTGTTCATCGGGTTATTAATAGTTAATAAAAATACCACTTTTAAAGGGTATTTTTCCGCATAAAAAAATTTTTAATCCGGATTAAAAAATAGTAATTTCTGCAACTGTGACCTGGCGCAGCATTGCATTAAATAATATACAATATTTTTCTCTTTGTATTATCCAAAGTTTGCAAGAAGTAGACAGGCTGAAAGAATTTGTCTGTGAAACATGTATCTTCAAACTTGCGATACTGCCGGTAACCATTGTCACCTTTCCGGCAGGCTAAACCAACGATTAATGAGTCAGATGAAAATAGTTTCGAAACACCTGTTCATGGTATCATTGCTGTTGCCAGTATGCCTGCATGCACAAGTTGATAAAACATCAAATGGTGCACTACACCGTGATTACTTCGTGCAATCTATCGTACGAATTGCCGATCCTGTTTTAACCGCCCTCAGCAAAAATGAGCTTAAAAAGAAAATGCCGGTAGAAGCAAAACAAAACGACCGGCAAAACTATACTTACCTCGAGGCTTTTGGTCGTTTACTGGCAGGTATGGCGCCCTGGCTGGAATTGGGACCGGATAGCACCACCGAAGGAAAATTGCGAAAAAAATACATTGATCTGTCGGTAATAGGCATTCGTAATGCCACCGATCCCGCAGCGCCCGATTACATGAATTTTTATAAAGGTGGTCAGGCCCTAGTAGATGCGGCGTTTTTATCGCAGGCCCTGCTACGGGCACCTAACCAGTTATGGGGCCGGCTCGATGCCAAAACAAAGAAAAATGTATTGGAAGCCCTCAAATCGTCGCGGGTGATAACACCTGGTCATAGTAACTGGCTTTTTTTTAGCGCCATGATAGAAGCTGCCCTGTTGCAGTTTGAAGGTAGCTGCGATAAAATGCGTATAGACTATGCCGTTCAGCAGCATTTACAATGGTATAAAGGTGATGGTGCATACGGCGATGGGGCTAATTTTCACTGGGATTATTACAACAGCTTTGTGATACAACCCATGTTTTTGGAAGTATTGCAAACACTCATTAATAGTGGGCAAAAAGAAAATAAAACATATGAACTGGAATTGAATCGCGCCCGCCGGTATGCAGCTGTGCAGGAACGCATGATCTCACCGGAAGGAACGTATCCGCCCATTGGCCGGTCCCTGGCTTACCGGTTTGGTGCATTTCAATTATTGTCGAAGATCGCCCTGATGCATCAATTGCCCCGGGAAGTGTTGCCGCAGCAGGTACGTTGTGCGTTGTATGAGGTTGTAAGAAAACAAATAGACGCCCCCGGCACTTTTGATAAAGAAGGCTGGTTGCAAATAGGATTAGTGGGTCACCAGCCAGGTGTTGGTGAGCCTTATATTTCAACCGGCAGCCTCTATTTGTGCTCAGAGGTCTTTTTGATTTTGGGACTGCCACCAGCCGATCCATTCTGGAAAGAAGCCGATGCCGACTGGACAGCCAAAAAAGCATGGAAGGGAGAGGAGATCCCGATCGATCATGCGATTGAAAACTAAAAGAAGACTATGTGATGCAGGATAAAAAACTCAATATACTGGCCGTGTCGGGAAGCTTGCGTTCCAGCTCTTCCACTACATTAATTTTAAAAGAAATTCAAAAATGGGTGCCGCAACATGTAACATTTACTATTTATCAGGATATGGCAACCTTACCAGCTTTTGATGATAGTATGGAACCTTCGGAACCTGTTATTGCCTGGCGCCGCCTACTGGCTATGGCTGATGGTGTTTTTATTTGTTCGCCTGAATACGCCTTTGGTATACCTGGCGCCTTAAAAAACGCCATGGACTGGACCGTGGGCTCTGGCGAGTTGGTTAATAAGCCCTTGGTGCTGGTAACTGCAGCCACTGGAGGTGATAAAGCTCATGCTGCCTGGCTACACATCTTTACAGCCCTATCAGCCAATATTCCTGAAGGGGGTTCTTTGTTAATTCCTTTTGTTCGCTCAAAACTCAATGAAAAGGGCGAACTATCAGATGTTGCCACCAGGGAGGCCATTCAGTCAGTACTCCAGGCGTTAATAAATTCCATTAAATAACAAAGCGACACAAAAAATTAACACAAGTTGGTTATTACTAATAAGTTTCACTTATTTTTTAATATTCTACCCACAAAAGCCAGGCTATTTATCCCGATTGGTTCGTTATTTGCCTTTACATGGGAC
>DASUVL010000735.1:0-4774 GCA_036379015.1 Niastella sp. | reverse complement strand
AGGGAATCTGTATCCGTTAGATAATGTTGGGGTAAAATTAATGGCGATTGCCCTGGTGCTGGGTCTTACGTTGGTAAATTATATCAGTGTGCGTGCCGGCAGCAGCGTGCAACTGGTTTCTACTGTGGTAAAGATCATGGTGGTTACTTTATTGGTTGCCGGTATTTTTTATTCGGGCAATGGAACCACGGCTAATTTTGTAAATCCATCCGCACATCCGCTACAGGGCTGGAGTTTAACCAGTGGTCTGGTGGCCGCATTAACAGGTGCTTTTATGTCGTACGACGGATGGATCAATATCACCTTTCTCGGTGGTGAAGTTCGCCATCCTCAAAAAAATATTTTTCGAAGTCTGGTGACAGGTGTATTTACTTGTATAGTAGTGTACCTGCTAATAAATCAGGCCTATTTATATGTGCTTCCGGTTGATAAAATGGCGGCATCGCCACTGGTGGCTTCCGATGCCATTGCCGTAGCACTGGGAAAAACCAGCGGGGCTATAGTGGCTGCGTTGATCGTTATTTGCACGTTTGGCGCCATCAATGGTAATACCATGGCTATTTCCCGGGTAACTTATGCAATGGGAAAAGATGGTTTGTTTATTCCATGGACCGGCAAGGAACATCCCCGTTTTCGTACGCCGGGTAATGCCTTGTGGCTGCATGGCATATGGGCTACTTTTCTTATTATCAGCGGTTCGTTCGACATGCTGGCAGATATGTTCACATTTGTTACCTGGGCTGCGTATTTACTGGGGGCCATTGGTATCATTATATTGAGAAAAAGAATGCCCGATCAGCCGCGTCCGTATAGGGTATGGGGTTACCCGGTGGTGCCCTGGCTGTTTATTGCTTTTGCCTCTTTTTATCTGGTAAGTACTATCTGGAATGATGTGAACAATTATATCAACGGCCGTGTACCGGTTATCAATTCACTATTGGGGTTATCGGTTACGGCGCTGGGCATTCCGGTGTATTGGTATTTTAGAAGGAAGAAGTTGAGAAGTTGAGAAGTTGATAGGGTTGACAAGTTGACTAGGGAGTTGAAAAGTTGATAAGGTTTACAAGTTGATAAAGGAAAAGCACCCTTTTAGTTGAAAGGGTTCACAGGTTGATAAAGGGGAAAACCTTTATCATCCTTATCACCTTTATTAACTCTATCAACTTGTTAATTTTAAGCTATCGTCAATTGTCTGATCAAATCTTCATGCTGAGGATAGGCTGCCGCCAGTACTGCCTGATTCGCCAATTCAAAGTCGGCAAAATCAAATCCGGGTGAAACCGTACAGCCAACCAGGGAATAATTGCCACCGGGGGCTAACCGGGCGGCAAACCAATTGCCCGCAGCGATAACGCATTGAAACGATTCGTTGTTATCGGGGTCACAACCAAGTCGGTGTTCTATCATGTGGCCTTGTTGATCGATCTCATATACGATCAATGGATCTCCGTAATAGAAATGCCATACTTCATCGCTTTTGATCTTGTGGAATGCGGAGAATTGGTGCTGTTGTAATAAAAAATAGATGCTGGTACAAAACGAACGGTCACCTGTAAATGAGGATGGCAAAGCCGCCAAAGGCGCCAATACCGGCGAGCGGTATATTTCTTTGAATGCACCGCCTTCAATATGCGTAGCCAGTTGTAACCGGTTGATCCAGTACTCCGCTGTTCGTGTACTCATATTTAAATGCTTAAAGCTGAACGCCAAACGCTAAACGCCTGCTTATGCATTTTGCATTCTGCGTTAAGCGTTATGCATTGGGCGTATTCTTATTGTTCTATCGTAACCTGCCTATCATTGCGTGGCCCCCAATACCAATAGCGTAAGGAGTCTTTGATGCGGGTGGTATCTGCTGGTGTACCAGGCACATTAATAACAATTTTAAATAATGTAGAGTCAGCCGTTTCGAGTATAACCCGGGGCTTTAACTTATTATACATGCTAACAGCGGTAGTCTTAAACTTCGTTGTCTGCAGTATGAATTTATACGTTTTCGAAGGACCGGTAGCAACGGGTGTGGTGGCTGCCGGCGCCTGTGTAGCCCGGGTTTTAGTGCCGGAATCTACCGTATTAGCCTCTGCTATGATCAGGCTGTCCTTTTTAATCACATTTTCCAGTGCTTTCTTGGGATCGTTTATATTTTGCAGGTATTGCGATGTTCGTCCCTGTGAGGTATCTTCTTCATTGCTGACAGTAGTAGCCGTTACAGTATTTGTGTCAGTCTTTACTTTTTTTGAAAATAAACTGTAACCGCCCCAGAGTATAATGCCTATTCCAATCACTCCTCCAATGCCAATAGCCGCACGCCTGATTGATGCATTACGTGTTTCATTGGGATCATCATCAAAAACAGATCTCTTTTTAGGCATTTCATTATCGCGCTCGAGCGGCGAAATCGGTGGGGGCGATTCAAGGCGTTGTACAACCGGCTGACCGGGTGTAAACTCATAAATACCTTCTTTGTTCTTATATAAGGTGCCAATGCCTTCAATGTGAAAGGGCTTGCCAATATTGAGCATCAGTTTGCCATCTGCCACAAACGTATCCAGGTCCGATTCTGCCAGTGGCTTGATTTTGCCGGTATGTTTGCGAATAAAATCGATGAGTTCATCATCTGGGCGGGCAATGTTCTTTTGTGCAAAATGGATGTGTTCTATAACATCGCGGGAGCTTCTATCCCCAATACTCTGTAAATCTACCACATCGTCAAGGTAAAAGCTTCCTATACCTGGTAAGTTTAATACCCTGTGTTGGTAAAAATACTGTGCTACTAAAACAGAAATTTTCAAGAGATTAAGGATTTTTGGCGTAAGTTAATCATTATTTACCTGTGCCGCAATACAGATGGAGGTGAAGTTATTATTTTTGCAGAAGTTTTATTTGTTTGTGGATTAATTTATTACGCATGTTTACCGAATCAGAAAAGCGGTTTTTAGACTACTGGGAAGCGAATCGTTTGCGCGAAAAAAAAGTAAATAAACAACTGTTATTGGGCCTTCCGATCGGGTTGTTGTTTGCAATTCCCGTTTTAATTTTATTATTTTCCGGTAAATTCTGGTACCAGCGTGCCAGTATGGAAGCAAACAGTCAGTCGAGCCCGATCGTACTAATGATTGCTGTAATATGTATTGCTGTATTTGTGGCTATTTTTTACAAACGGCATCAATGGGACCAGAAAGAGCAACATTATCTTGAGTTAAAGGCAAGGGAACAGGAAGAGAAAAGTCAAAGTTGATAAGCTTATTAGTTAATAAGCTAATATGGGTTATTTAACCTGGAATCAAGAACTACGAACTTATCCCCTGCAACCTAAAATAAGCAGCTATCATCTTTATACCATTGTCTTTTACGTGGGTTAACATACACAAATCAATTTCTAATGAGAAATCTTGTTTGGGCTTTTCTGTGCTTTGTTCTTTTTTATAGTTGTAAGAAAGAATCGGGTTGCGGATACAGCGATCAAAATATTGTGGCGCCAGTAAGCGAACAACAGGCTGTAAAAAGTTATCTCGATTCTAATCGTGTTTATTCGGCTACCAAAGATGCCGCTGGTTTTTATTATGAGGTTTTTGATGAAGGCGATGGCAATAGTCCCAATCTCTGTTCTCAGGTAGAATTGTCTTATACCGGTAAACTCACCAGTGGAGCTATATTTGAACAGGCAAGTACCGCCTTTACCCTGGGTTCCACCATTGAAGGGTTTAGAAAAGGGCTCCCCATCATTAAAAAGGGCGGAAGCATCAGGTTGTATATTCCACCATCACTGGCATACGGTTCCAAAGAAATTAAAGATGCAAGCGGCAAAGTGATCATTCCTGCCAATTCTATACTGATTTTTGATGTTACAATAAACACGTTTTATTAGATACGTGAAATGGTCCGCCAGCTGGCGGGATGAAGACCTGTACCTGTAAGGTTCGCAACATTAGGTTTATCGGAGAGTAAAGCGATCCTGACAGGTCTTGCCCGTTATCTGCTAACTAACAACCGTTAATTTCTCTTACATTTGTCCAAAACGTATAGCCCGTGCCACACGAAGCCATTTCTGTTTTCGACATTTTTAAAATTGGCGTAGGTCCATCAAGCTCTCATACATTGGGTCCCTGGCGGGCTGCCCAGTTATTTTTACAATCGCTCGAACATAAGCATCAGCTTTTGCAGGTACAATCACTGCATGTGCTGTTATATGGATCGCTTGCCAAAACCGGCAAGGGACATGGCACCGATGTGGCCGTATTAATGGGTTTAAGTGGGGAAGACCCGGTTACCTGTGATGTTGAATTACTCAATGAAAAGGTGATGCGTATCCGCGAAACCAAAAAGCTGTTGCTGCAGGGTAAATATGAAATTGATTTTGATCCGGCTGAAAATATTGAGTTTTTGTTTACCGAATCCCTGCCGTACCATCCCAACGCCTTAACGTTTATGATCACCCTGCAAAACCAGGAACAGTTTGCAGCCACTTATTATTCGGTAGGTGGTGGCTTTGTACAACAGGAAAATGACAATGAGGCTTCAGCCACTGCCGTGCAGTTGCCTTTCCCCATCAATACCGCTGATGACCTGTTGCACTGGTGCCGTAAAACAGGATTACAAATCAGTGAAGTGGTGATGGAAAATGAGAGCAGTTGGCGTGGTGAAGAAGCAACCCGCAAAGGCGTATTACAAATATGGCAGGTGATGAAAGAATGCATGTATCGCGGTTGTCATAGTCAGGGTATGTTGCCCGGCGGGTTACAGGTAAAACGCAGGGCCGCCGACCTTAATAAAA
>DASUVL010000734.1:0-36236 GCA_036379015.1 Niastella sp. | reverse complement strand
GAACCTCCCGCAGGTTGTATTTCTTTTCCATTTGCCGGCAAAAATTTGCCATCCGGCGGTAATTATTGCTGAGGTTTACTGCCTTTCCATCGTACCCAACCCGGTTAGCAACAATATGTATATGTTGCTCGCGGGTATCTTTATGAAGCGCGCAAACATATTGGTTCTGGTCAAATTTAAATTCCGCTGCGCAGGCTTGTGCAATTTCTACCAATTGATCTTTGGACAGCGATTCACCAGGTGCAAGTCGCAATGAAATATGCATTACAGGTTTTTCTACGCGCGAGCTTAATTTTCGAACCTCATTGAACTGACTGGCTAACTCACTTACGGTACCAAAACAATTGTTATAATAAATTACTTCGGCCCGGTCTTTATGCTGCAAATTTTCATTAATTGACAGTTCCATTTTCTGTTCTTCAGACAGGTTTATTTTGTCTTCAAGGCAATAGCCGATACAACCGGAAAAGGATTGCCCTAACGTCATATTTCCTATCATTTCAAATAGTTTTTTATATCCTCTGCAAGCCGTTTCAAATCGCGGGATTGAATTTGTAAAGTGGCTCTTTCCAATGCATTTAATTCTTCAATTCCATTCCTCTTTTTTGCGATCTGATTCAGGTTTGCAGCGAGGTGATTTAATGTGCCGGCGAGTTGTAAAACTTCTTTTGGAAATACAATTTCCCGCCTGTCAATATGACCATTGAGCGATATTTCCCGCATGTATTGAGATACAGAAAGATTCACTGACTTGGCCCTGGTTTCTATTTTTTTCCTTTCTTCCTTGTCGCATTTTACCGGCAGCAACTGGTCTTTTTTTATTGCCTTTTTAGGACGACCGCCTTTCTTTTTTCTGATGTTTTCATTCTGCTCCATAATCTTTTCCTCCTTGTTTTTTTGAATCCGCCGGTAGGCGGATGAGATCCCGTGAATCCGCCCCAGCGGATGAACGGGCAACATTTTGGTATTACCAAAATATAGCTGGCTACCCAAAACTCAAAGGCTCCTACCTATCCTTGGTGTTTGTTCCTGGCTCTGCCGGTGATGTATAAGCCATTGATTTAAATCTTTGTGATTCCGGTAAAAGTCACTGCGATCTATATACCTATCGGCATTCCATTGCAAAGCCTGCTTTGTGCAATTCATACCGGCATTGTCTCTGTCTAAAATCAAATGAACCTGTTTGTATTGTTCCATTAAAGGGCGGCTCTTTTCAAAAAAAGAAAGGGAGTTTAATACCAGGCAATTTGACAGTGGGGCTGTTAAATTTTTATTGACGGTGCAAAAAGAAAGGAAGCTGAAAAGACCTTCAAATACCGCAACATCGTCTGTTCGATTATCAATAAATGTTACATCCTTGGGGGAACTGCTACCCTTGAAATTGTCGCTCCGTAACTCGTAACCACCTGCATTATTTTGAAAGCCGATCACCGTATGCTTTTTGCCGTATAAAAGGAAGTCTACTTCCTTACAAAAACGGTCGGCAATTTCCAAAGGGGTGCATCTTTTTTGCAGGTAATCCAGAAGCTCTTTATCAGCCAGCGGACGGGTATCCAGCACAACAATTTTGCCGTCTGTAGTCTCTTTTTTTTCACCAGCAAAGCGGGACTTGGCACCCGAAAGATTGTCGGGAACAGTAGGCGGGTGAAAAGAAAGAACCGGGCGGACCTGGTAACCCGACATACGTTCCAGCATTTCGCTAACGGTACAGTTATGGTAAAGTGTTCCGAAATCGATCAAATCACCACCCTTGCCGATGCCGTGATCGTACCATACACCATGTTTCCGATTTACTTTAAACGATGCCGTCTTTTCGTCCCTAAATGGAGATAAATACCAGTAATCTTCGTTTCTGATCTTTTGGGGCTGATACCCTAAAAACGCCAAATATTCGACCAGGTCGAGCCGTTTGGCCTGCTCACAATTTAATTTTTCCATACTCACAGGTTTTCGTTTTATAAATAAATACCACAAATAAAAAAGGCCCGCAAAGCATTGGGTATCAAACCGCAAGCTTTGCGAGCCGTGTTAAGTCTCCTAAAAATTTATTGGAAAATTGTATCGAGGGGGTCACGAAAAAGCTTCACAGAAATGTGGAGCTTTTTTTATGCTTGTAGTTCAATTGATACTTCGGCTTGGCTCAGTAGAGCGTCCCGATCACAGGTCGGGAAAGCCGGACATTATTTCAACTTCTTTAATTGTTTATTTCCTATCAAAGATTCCATTTGCGTGATAGCGATTTTATTCAATTGTTGTAGCCTTTCCGGTTGAGAAAGCCCCTGATTAATGAGCACGGCATTGATACTTTCCAGGTTGCTCAATACCACTAATTGTTCAATAGTGGCAGCATCCCGAATGTTACCAGTTGCCTTTGAATTTACTTCACGCCATTGTTTGGCAGTCATTCCGAACAGTGCCATATTCAGCATATCCGCTTCATCGGCATATACGAAATTGATTTTATCTTTTGAGAGGGTTGGCGGAATCAAATTTTCTTTAATTGCATCGGTATGGATGCGGTAATTCACTTTGGCCAGGGTACGTTGCAGGTTCCATTCCAGTTTAAGGCGGTCGTTTTCTTCGGATTTAAGGCGTTGATACTCCTTTATAAGCAGCAGTTGAAATCTGGGGCTAATCCACATACCAAAGTGGAAGGCTATATCTTTATTGGCATATGTACCTCCATAACGACCTGCTTTGGCATTGATACCGACAGCCCCGGTTTGTTCAATCCATTGTTTTACAGATAGTACAAAGCTGTTGCTACCTGCAGAATTTTTAATTGTACCGAATTCGGTATAATTAAAATCCGGATTGTAAAGGGCCTCCCATTCACCCAAATACTCTATGGTACTTTTCAGGCTAAGCCATTTGATAATGATGGCTTCCTGCATTTGACTTCTGGCCATATCTGTCAAGGAAATATAGTCATCATTTTGCATGGGTAGGATTCCGATTTCCGACTCATTTATCTTCAACTTCTTGCCCATAGTTCTGATTTATTTTCCAAATTCTCCGAGAATTTGGGGTTTAAACAAAGTATTGACTTAAAACAATTTTAGGAGTTGATAGCTGTCGAGCAGTTGAATAAAGAGTTGCTCTACAACTTAGAAACTTCTTTTAAGCATCCTGATGTTTGCCTTAAAAAAGTCAACAAATATACTTCCTGATCGGATTGCAGGGATAGGCAGAATTATTTAAATAATTGATTATCATCAAGAAACAGTAAAAAGGCTATTAGAAATGGTAGCCTCTTTTTTTATGCCTTGTATGCACTTCACCATCAGGCAATAGCCTGCAAGTCTTTTTCTATTGTACATGGAAATTGGCGCTTATGGCAATTCAACATGGATTGATGCCATCAAACAAGCCAAACCTGAAATTACAACAGACATTTGCCTTTTATTATTAGGCGATTTCAACTGGCGCACCCGCAAGGTCGGCGCTTACCTCGCCGCCATAAAAGGTTACCGAGAGCTAATTGAAATAATAGGAACACATTTGCTGAAAAGTGAAGTCTGTTACGCTGGGCATATTTATGCACTGACACTTGCATTTTTTAATGATGACCAATGCACCCAATACCTGAATAAATATTTAGATTATTATTTAACCCAGCCTTCCCTTTATTTTGATCAAAAGTATGTGTTGGAAGCGGTATTATACTTAGATAAACAAAATGGCACAAATTTTTTCAGTTTGCACGAGGCCAATTGGAATACATTTCAGAGCAAGCAGAGAGAAACTGAGAGCTGGCAGGCAGAAGAGATAGCCAAGATGTTGGGACAATTAGATGGCCCTCAAAGAACTTTTCAGGCCAATAAAAAAGAACAAGTGTTATCAACAGATTATTTTGACGGACAGCTTCCTCTTCTTCGGGAATTAAACCAGTTTAGCCGGTAAGTATTAGAAGAAACAACCCTATGAGAGCAATACATATTTTTGTCTTTATTTTTAGCATTCAATCTGCCTTTGCGCAAACAATAAATACCAATAAAGTATATCAATCTTATAAAAGTTTTAAAGAAGTGGAAGATTCTATTGCAGCCAGGATCAATCCGAAAATCACCATAATTTACAAGACATGTGAAGGACATGCTGCCTTCTACCTGATTCAGGAAAATTCACATTGGACAGGTTATTTCATTAAAAACCTACAGCCCGAAGTTCCGCTGCCCCCAATAATTGACACACTAGAAAACGGCGACATAGTTGAAAATAGCGTATAATAACGATAATCCGAACTTCATAGATAATTTTTACATGCTAACATTAATCGATAAAATAAATCAGATTGAATTTCCTGGAAGAGGGAATGAATTGCTGGACGCATTAGACGCATTGTATAAAATAGGTTCCAATAATCTGGCGGAGAACGAGAAAGTTATGTTACGTCACGACATAGACCACTTTTATCATGAAAAAGGCAGGTGGCTTGTTCACAATACATTTGCAGGTGGAATAATCTTTCTTAGAGAGCCTGAGGTTATTAACAAAATCAAAATCCTGTTTCATTCCGACCTAAATGAAGCAGCAGCTACAGTTGAATATGCTTCTGAAAAAAGAAATGCTCGAAATGTCAAGTATAAACCAACTGCCGGACAATTCGAAAGCAAGACATAGAGTATGGAATACATATTTCCAAACTTTAATAAGCATAACAAAAACATCAAAGTCATACTAATGGCTATTATAGGAAAAATCACTAAACACATCTGTGAAAGTAATAAGAAAGACAGTTGGTTTATGGAATTTGAAAGACCTTTTGATATCGAACTTTTTTTGGACGGCGGACTAGAATTGATATACAAAGTAGAAGTAGAGTAATTAAAAAACTAACATTGCATTGGCCTTTGCTTTAACGTTAGCCGCAACATTATGGATCAACTAAATAACCTCGCTACGTAAAAAATTATGCCTAATATGAAAAACAGTATGAAACGACAAATTGACAATATTGACATTTTCTTCAATAGCATTGAGTATTTTCAACAGCTAGAAAGATCGCTTGCAACAAATCTCGGGCTAACAGAACTTAAAAGTGGTATTCAAGTGATTAGAGACAAAAATGGTTGGCGAGAAAACGAAAAGTCAATAGAGTATATATGGGTGGTTCAAATTTCACGTTCATTTGTTGGTTGGGGTGGTGTTTTTGCAATTAAGTTTAACGAAAACATATTTCGTGAACACTCAAACAAAGAAGAGCTTATTCAGGGTGTTTTCATTTCGAATAACAACGGAATAGGAAGCTTTTATTCTGAAATTTTGCCAGATACCTCTCAGGACATAATCAGACATTTCAACTTAAATCTGTTTGACGCTAACAAAGGAATTACGTTGGACGGTGTAAGTTATAATGTGCGAATCATTGCATCAAATATAAATACATTCATTCAGGCTAACAACCCGAATACAGCTGATTGGAAAAAGTGGGAGACTGAAATTTGGACAATGGGAAGTAGATTGGCAAAAGATTCAAATAACAAAGAATTGATAAGTTTGTTTGAATAAAAGGCAGAAAACATCTTCGGTTATTTCATCAAACTAGTAATCTCAGTACAAGGAGCCTACTTATTTTTTGCTATATGCCTGAGCATTAACAGTAAGAAGCCCGGCGATCCGGGTCTCTTTAGCTATTATAAGATAGGCCTAACTAGTCGTCAGTTTTAATTTCTTCAACTCGCCCGTCTGGCCAATCCGCATAAACCTTACCGCCTTCACCAAAAATAATGGGCCGACCTCTAGAAAAAGCCTTTTTCTTTAGCCCGTTTTAAAATGGAAGCCGATACCTGGTCAAGTTCATCTTTGGTCATTTCTGTGGTGAGTTTTTTAGCCCCTCCATATCTTAAAAAGATCGGTAAATATTGTGTTCCATATCATCTTGTATTCAAAATAAAATTACTGATTTCACACTTTTAGCGATACGCTTTGCCATAGCCAATTATGCTGACTTGGCCAGATAATATACAAAAAGGAAAAAGGCGTATGCCAGTAGAAAGATTCCTAAAATAGTCACCACCCACGTTTTATTTTTCGACTCCAAAAATAGCTGGAATCTGCCTGGCTTTTGTTTATTTAGCCTGGTACTAATTGTAAGCCTGATTTCTAGCATACATGTAAGTGCCAATACATGGTTAACAGGTTTTGAAAGTTTTACGAGTTGGAAGCCTATAACTATAATTATAAATCGTACAGACGACAACCGGAAATTTGAATACGAAGTTGATGACACAATTAAATGGAAAATTGTAGCGGCTCTCTCAATAATCGACGACCGTAGTTGGCATTAGTAATTGCATGGCTGGACATTGTGACTTTCTGTTTCAGCAGACATTACCCTCGATACCGGCGTCAGAAATCGAACCTAAAAACTATTCCTGTATAATGATTTAAATATTAGTTTAAAAAAATGAAGTTAGTCAGAAATAAAAAAGCTTTAAGTTCAACAACTTAAAGCCTTTTCTTTTTTGGTGCCCGGGAGGGGACTCTTTACGCCCCTACGCTGTGAAATAAGTCCCCCGGTTAACGGACCCGCAACCAGTTAGTACCATTTGAAACGATCATCATGGAACCTGTAGTCTGCGTAGTTTGGGCAGTTCCGGCCAGGTTATTATAAGACGATATGTTTACGGTGGCCCCGGTTTGGTTCACAATAATGTATATACGGTTCGCACAGTCAGTAGCAGCTGGCAAGGTGATAGTTCCCGTACCGGAAGTATACAACCAAACGCTTGCTGTATTATCGGGGTTATTAGTGCCGGCAACCTGACCGCTTTTTATGGTCATGCCGGCAGTGCCAGTTATGTCGAGGGTCGATAAAGGTGTAGTAGTGCCAACGCCGGTCTTCACTGCATTACTGCCCGTTCCGTTCCCCAGCACCAGGCTATTGTTTTGAGCCGCCTGCGCGCTATACCCAATGGCAGTGGCATTGCCATTGGCTGTAACATCGGAAAAACGACCGATGGCCATACTGTTATCGGCTGTATAAGCCCTTGCATTGGAACCGATACCAAGATTGTAATTTCCTGTACTACCGTATAATGCACTGTAGCCTATTGCTACATTTTCACTTCCTGATGTATTCTGAAACATGGAATAATATCCAATACTCACATTGTAATTGCCTGTTGTGTTGCTCACTGCGGCATATACGCCCAAAGCCGTATTGTAATTACCGCTTGCTTCATTTAACAAAGCAATACGCCCCATAGCAGTATTGAAGTTTCCATCGATATTGGGGTTTCCCATGGCGGAGCTCCCGATGGTGGTGTTGTAGCCGGCTGTATTCCTTGCATTCTGCGATGAAGCGTACCCTATTGACGTAATACCTGTAGCGGATGTCGCTTGCGTCATTATGTAGGCACCGATACCTACATGATAATGATTATTTAAATCGTCCAGCGTGCCAACGTATTCACCCAGGAAAACTGATTGGCCGGTATTCAATATTTCTATTTGTCCATTGGTGCGTATTCGGGTATGCAGCATATTTCTGGTTTTGATATCCAGCGCCTGGTTATCGGTGGTTCCCAGGAAATTGGTGCCTGACACAGTGCTGCTATTGCCATTGACCGACCAGCCGTTAGCAAGTGGGGCAATGGGCGCCCACGCAGTTCCGTTATAATAATAAAAAAGTGATAAACTATTGTCATATACCAGCAGGCCGGTGGCGGGTGAAGTGATGGCTATACGCGCTGCTGTTGTCATGCGCGGCACCAGCAATCCTTTGGCAGTGCTGGTAACATCCAGCATCGCCGTGTTGTCGGGGCTGGCGCCTGTAGTATTGAAAGCAACCTGTGCATGCGTAAGAAGCCCTGCAAAAAGGCATACGATCAGCGAACAGTATCTTATTTTCATAGTGTGCCCTGTATTGGAGTTTCCCATAAAGATTATTGTTTTACAAATGCAACCGTCTTTTTGTATCCGGGTGATTGTATGGATAATTGATAGGCGCCTGCAGGCAGCCCGGCCAACGGCAGGGTGAATGTTTCAAAACTTCCGGTCATGCTGATACTTTTTATTTGCAGCAACTGGCCCCTGTTTGAATACAGCATGAGCACCAGTTCCTTATTGGGCATATTGTTCAATTGTACCTGCAGGTAACTGGTGGCAGGGCTTGGATAAACAAGCGCATTGGCGCTTGTCAATGCACAACCCGGTGTTCTTATAGCGCTATAGGTGATGTTGCCCTCCGCGACCATTTTCAACCGGTACATAGTTCCTTTACCGGGCAACGGATCCGTATACGAATACTGGTTGCCGCTGCCGGTCTGCCTATTGTCAATGGTTTGCCATTGTATGCCATCATTGCTTCGCTGCACTTCAAATGCGCCGCTGTTCATGTCATCGGCTGTAGTCCATTTCAATTCAACGGCATTCGTTTTTTTACAGTTAGCGGCGAACGACAACAGTTCAAGTGGCAGTATATTGTCTATGGTAGTTAACGTCCAGCGTTGATCATAACTGGTAATGCTATTGTATTCTACATAATTGGTTGTGGTGTTCCGGCTGGTAAATCCTTGCTGATGCCATTCGAGGTTGTTATTCCTTTTCACTAAGGTCAGGCTCCCTTCATTCAGCCCATTCAATTCTGCATCCAAATAATTCAGCCTTAGGTTGAAGGAGGTGGGAACGGTAGCAGGTAAAATATCATAATAGCGATAAATACTGTTTCCGTTGCCAAGTGTGTTTTGTTGAGAAACGTGCCCCCGCCTGATAACGGTGATGCCCGGATTTTGCGCCGTGCTGATAACAGCGCCCAGATTACCCGGGTTGGCCGCAGCCGGTGCATTCAATGTGACCGTAGCCTGTACATAACCGCCGGTAGTACCGGTGATGCGGCTGGCCTCAGTTTCGTTATTCAGGTAGGCCGTACCGTTCAAAACAACATTATTGCCCGATAACGCAATAAGGCCCGATAAAAAACTGATGTAGCTATTGATGGAAATATTGTTCTGCAGGCTCACCTGGTTGCCCGTGTTCTTGTTGACCTCTAAAATATTAAATGCAGGGTTCGTGGCTCCGCTGATACTATTGTTTGCTGCGCCGCTAAAGCGAACGGTTCCGCCGGCAGGATTGAATGTACCGTTATTGACCAGGTTAATATCTCTCAGTACAAGATATCCCCCGGTTTGCGTAAAATTATTTGCTGCCGAAAATACAATCTGCGCTGTTGCGGTTATAAAATATAGACTGCTGCATACCAGTAACAGGAATTGCTTCTTCATAATGCTCAATTGTAATGGAAAAATAAATTACTGGGTCTGAAGCCAGTTGGTGCCGTTTGACATAATAGTAATGGAAGTGGCGTTTGCCAACGTGGTTTGTGCAGCGCCCGTCAGGCTTAAGTAGGAAGAAATATTTCGAACGGCGCCTGTTTGGTTCACAATAACGTATAGCCGGTTGGTGCAGGTAGCGGCCGCTGGCAATGTAATAGTTCCTGCTCCGGTTGAATATAACCAGATGCTGGCTGTATTATCGGGATTATTAGTGCCTGCAGTCTGGCCGCTTTTTACTTTTATACCCAGCGTGCCGTTTATATCAACAGTCGACAGGGGCGTAGGATTTGCGATACCTACCTTCACGGCATCGGCGCCGGTTCCGCCAAGTACCAGGCTATTGCTTTGTGCTACTTTGGCATTATAGCCGATAGCTATTGCGTTGGTAAGATTGCCCGTGGTAACATCGGCCAAATGGCCAATGGCGATATTGTTAATACCGGTGACATTAGTGGCCAATGCGCCGGAACCAATGCCTATATTGTAGTTGCCCGATGTATTACCGGTCAGGGTGTTAGGGCCTACCCCGATATTTTCAAGACCGGACGTATTGCCTGATAAAGCACCCGACCCAATCCCAATGTTACTGTTACCCGTGTTACTGCCACTCAATGCCTGTGCGCCAACGGCTGTATTATAGCTACCTGTGGTGTTGTTCAGCAGTGCATTCTGTCCCAGGGCCGTATTGGCTTCACCCGTAGTATTGGCCATCAACGCCTGATATCCTATTCCGGTATTTTCTCTACTTGTCGTATTCCGCAAAGCCTGGTAACCTACGGCTGTATTACTGTTGCCGGAAACCACATTGGCCAGTGTATTGTAACCCACACCTACGTTCGTATTATTGGTAAGGTCGTCATTGAGGCCGGCATTTTCACCCAGGTAAACAGAATTGCCGGTGTTCAACACCTCTATCTGGCCGTTAGTGCGGATACGGGTATGCACAATATTATTGGTCCTGATATCCAAATGCTGATTATCGGTGGTGCCAATAAAATGGGTTCCTGATACGGTGCCGTTATTGCCCGCAGTATTCCAGACTGATGTGGCAAGGGGCGCCCATACAGAACCGGTATGATAATAAAAAAGAGATAATGTATTGTCGTATACCAGCAAACCGGCGGCGGGTGAAACAATGGAAGTACGTTGAGCTGTACTCATACGCGGGATCAGCATACCTTTTGTAGTGCTGGTAACGTCGAGCATGGCTGAATTGTCGGGATTGGCGCCGGTGGCATTGATGGCGACCTGCGCGTGCGTTACGCACGCTGTAAGCATTAGAATAAGGAAAGAACAGCTTTTGGTTCTCATAGTACCTGATTGGTTAGGTTAAAAGATGGACTAAAACCGCCTTAACGCCAGGTTGTACAGAATAGTATGTATCATCACTAAGTGTTTTGTTTTTGGTGTGTTTTTGCAGTATAACGGCTTGCATGCATGATCATAATAAGTAATATCATGCTAGTCACTTTTTAATCTCATGCACTGTACATTCTTTAAGTTGTGAGGCAACTATTTATTGGCCCTCCTTCATTTCTTGCATAAAAAGCGTCTGTTGTTAAAACCGCTTTACCGTACACGTTATTACCAAACACCCAAAAGCCCACCCCTTAATCCGGGGCGGGCTTTTTTCATGACGATCCTGTTCCCTTCTCCTATTTTTTAACAAATTTCAATTGTTGTCCATTTATAGTTCCATAATATACCCCAGTACCTAGTTCACTTATATCTATTGTATTTAAGCCCGCCTGCAGTGATATTGCTTTTACCATTCTGCCATCGGCAGTGTACAGGAATATGCTTCCTGCTGCTGCAACCTGCATGTTGATGTGGTTAGTTGCAGGGTTGGGATAAACCAACAGGCTGTTGTCAGTTTGTTGCGATAATCTGATGTAGCGGCTGTGTGTAGCGCTACCATCGATATCAACCAGCTTCAGCCGGTAATAGGTTACTGGTTGCTGTTGTTCGGTAGCATAATTATAATTACTGCCACTTCCTTTGGCGGGCACTATGCCCAACGGCAGGAACACGAAGCCGTCTGTACTTTTTTCTACTGCAAAATGTTTAAAGTTTAATTCTTCCGTCGTTCGCCATTGCAAATAAGCCATGTTGTTGTGCAGGTTACCTGTAAAGCCGAGCAGGGTGACGGGCAATGCGAAGTTGTCGTATTCATAAGCGCCTATATCTATGGCGGAGCCTACGATACGGGCTTTGCCTGCAATGTCTGTATTACCTATGAATAAGCCTGTGGTATCGGGTATACCGGCATTAATGCAGGGACTGCCCGACGCCAGCATCAATCCATCATCCTGCGTGTACCAGACGCCATCCGCACCGGCAAGGGAGGCAGCGTTTACGAACGGACTATTACTACCAACGATGTTGCCGGTTCCAGCCCAGGTACCTTGTGTAAAGCTATAATTGATAAAAAAGGGACCGCTTTCCTGCCAGATATCATTGTACGTATTGCCTGTATTGCCCCAAAACGCAGCATTGTTTATAGTAAGTGCGGAATTCCAGTTATCTATTGCACCGCCCCCCATGCCGGCCGTATTATTGACAAATGTTGAATTGGTGATCTTTAATGAATTGCCATAATTAGCTATAGCGCCACCATCTTTAGACGCATTGTTGCCTGCAAAAATGCTATTGGTTATAACGGGTATGGCTGAACCACCGTTGTAAATAGCGCCGCCGTAAGTTGTAGTGTTATTAATGAAATTACAATGGCTTATGATAGGGGCGCAATCGGCGTTGAAAATAGCAGCGCCGCCACCATTACCGGTAGTGGCCGCCGTATTGTTAATAAATGTACAATGGCTTATCACCGGATCAGCCCCCGGCCCCCTATTGTACATACCGCCTCCAGCGCCACCATTGCTTAACGTTGTGTTGCCTGAAATTATGCAATTGTTGATAGTAGGTGATGTATGAACGTTAAGTATGCCAGTACCGTATCCATTGAATTCGGTGATGGAGCCCGTACCGCCGGTTATGGTAAAACCATCTAAAAGCGTTGTTGTATCAAGCCCACCAGCATAATTGAAAATTACACGATTACCATTTGCTTTTAAAATAGTTGCATACGTTTTTGGATTACGTTGGGCAAAAGAGGCGCCACCCACAGGGAAGCCGCCATATATTTTAACGTGCGGCACCAGGTTATACGAACTTTTGGTTGGTGGTTGGTAAGTACCCTGCGCTACTAAAATACTGCTTACGTTAGTACATTGATTGGCAGCTACCAATGCCTCGTAAAACGATTTGAATGCATTTGACCAACTACTGCCATCACCCGAAATGGCTACACTGGAGTCTACATACAAAGTGCCGGGGCCATTGCAGGCAAAAAGGCTTTCGTAAGCGCCTAAGTCTATGCGGCTTCCCTGTACACGGGTGTCGCCGGCAAAATCAGTATTGGGTATTGGTAAGCTGGTAATATCGGGCGTACCTGTATTACTGGCAAGGCTTCCTGCCTGTAGCCTTAACCCGTCGTCGGCAGTGCCCCAGATATTATCGGGGCCTATCGGGTTTGTTGGGTTTACAAAGTGTGGGTCAAAATCCCAATTCGCCGGATAACCCTGTTGAATGTTGTTAGTGTGAACCAGGGTAATATATTGAATGTCGGGTGAAGCTTGCTTTATTATTCCCGGATTATTACTGGCTGAACTATTACCCCAGATAATACAATTATTAACCTGGGAAAGGTTTGCTGCATCAAATTCCAGTCCCCCGGCGCCCCACATTGTTACAGTGGATCTATTTCCATACATCGTGCAGTTGAAAATTTTAATGGTTGCATCAAAATTGATATTATTCTGCACCGATATGGCGCCGGAAGAGTAACCTGTATTGCCGGTAAAAACACAATTCATGATGGTTACCCCATCCGCATTATAATTGGAGATGCCGGCGCCTCTCGCGTTGAAGGTGGTGCTGGTATTGCCGGTAAAAACACAATTGATAATAGTAGCGGCGCTATTGTTTGTGTTATAGATACCAGCGCCGTTATTGGCTGTAAAAATGCAATTGCTGATGGTTGGTGAGGAAGCTGCGTTATAGATGCCGCCTCCGGTATTCGCTGTACCATTGGTGATCGTAAAACCATCCAGTACCGCATTGGCGAGCAAACCGTTGTTGTTATTGGTAATTACCCGTCCATTATTGGCCCTTAGCGTGGAGGCATAGGTGACTTTTAAATTACGTTCGCTCAAAAATGTTTCCGTGCCTGCAAAGCGACCGTAGATCTTTACGTTTCCTTTCATGCTGAATGTTTGCCCGCTGGCGAGTTGATAAAGACCTTGTGCTACAAACACGCTGTCGCCAGATGCGGCATTATTGATAGCGGTTTGCAGGTCGCGGGGATCTGCCCACGAATTGCCAGTTCCGGCAGCAGGTGCGCCGGGTGTTACAAACCATTTGGTTTGCGCCTGCAATGAACAGAGGGTACCTATCAGGCAAACGAAGGATGCGATTATCCGCTTCATAAGGGAGAACTTTGGGTTTAGTTGGGGTTGAGAATTAAACGCGCAAAGCTAATGAGGCTGGTAAACAACAAAGCGGCAAAAGCGTCCCGGATTATAATACAGGACAATCTTGTAGCATCATGATATATTCGTAAGAAAAGGAAAAGCCCTCCCGGGAAAATTTCCTTCTCTCACAAAACCTTCTTGAACTTAACCCTTCCAAAAAGTACCATAGTAATTGCATTCTTGTCTTTGGTATCGAAAACCAATGAAGCTCCATCATCCGGATTAACAAACTCACCTTCTCCCCCAACCGGAAGTACTTTATATCTGTAGCCCCTGTCATTGCCGTACAATATGCCTTCCGTTATCTCAAATTTGATCTTATATTCTTTATTATCAACGTTCAGGTATTCACCTTCCAAAAGTTTCAAATATTCAACTGGAACTTTTTTGATCAGGTCATCTGTCCTGACACCGTTGTCTTTTAATATTTTGATTCCGCCTTCGTTAGCCGGGTTTAATTTTACAGATTTCTTATAATTTTCGATGGCCTCTGTTTTGTTTCCAAGTGCCATGAGTGCTTCCCCATAGCTATCATAAACATTTGCTGATTTAGGAAACGCTTGTGTATTGAGTTTAAAAATGGCAGCTGCTTCTTTCACTTTACCCGATTGCAGGAATTCGTACCCCGTGCTGTTCATTTCCCTTTCATTCAGGTAGAACCCAGTGGAATCTTTGATGCCTTTATAATATTCAAGCGCAGCGGGAATCCCCGCTGACTCTATCCTGTCTGCCAATGAATAAGCAACAGATCTTTTAGGAAGGTTGTAGGTTTTATCATAAAGAATTGCAGCAATGGCATTCACCATTTCACCGAGAGGAGCTCCTCCTGTGTTATTCAATAACACAATGAATGATTTATCCGATGGGATCCGGGTGAGCTGTGTATTAAAACCATTTATCCCGCCTCCATGGCCTATTGTTTCTTTTCGCTCTGCCGTGTTACCTAAGGGAATTTCACCAATGCCCCAACCATAACCATAATAACTCCCGCCCGACGGGATATGTTTGGCAAATAACAGCTCCATATTTTCCTTCCGCAGCAGTTGATTGCCATACAATGCCTGATCCCAGAGATACAGATCTTCTACTGTTGAATACAATGCTCCCGCAGCGTGTGGCACTGACATGTCAATAAAATTTGCATTGACATAACGCCTTCCATTTTTTTCATAGCCACCAGCCCTGTTCTTCAACAAAGTTCCATGATGATCATATCCGGTATTATTCATTTTGAGCGGAGTAAAAATGTTCTCCTGTAATACCTGCTCGTACGATTTACCTGTTACTTTTTCAATGATGTAACCCAATAGTAGATAGCCTGAATTGCTGTAAGCAAACCTTTCTCCGGGTTTGAATTGCAGCGTTGAGTCAGCGGACATATTCACAAGCTGCACCGGACTGTAAGAATTACGCATGACGTCCTTAACGAACGAGGGAAACGAAGTCATATTCGGAATTCCGGAACTGTGTGTGAGCAGGTGATGAATCGTAATTATATCTCCGTTTTTTTTAGGATAGTCAGGAAGATAAGTGGAAATGGGTACATCTAATTTCAATTTACCTTGTTCAACCAATTGCATGATCAACATGGCAGTAAATTGCTTGGTGATGGAACCTAGCCTATGTTTAGTGTCAGGCCGATTGGGAATATTCCATTCCATATCAGCCAATCCAAACCCCTTTTTGTAAATAACCTTGCCTTTTTCAGCGACCAGAACAGATCCATTAAATTTTCCATATTCAGCATATGCACTTATCAGCTTATCAAGTTTATCCACTTTGGCTTGTCCATAAGAGACATTAAAGATGCCTGTTACTATAAAAACTATAAGGAAAATGATCTGAATAATTGTTCTGTTAATCTTACTCATCATTATTTAAATTTTTGTATAATTTTTTTCGGAGCATGAGGTCTTTTTCAAACCATGGAGCCGAACCACAAGTTGCCTTTTCCATCTTCTAAAATAGAAAAAAAACGGGCCGAACTTACTTTATTTGTGATATTGGTAAACGATTTTCCATCATATTTAAAAATACCCTTAAATGAAGCGATCCAAATGTGGACATTTCTATCTTGTATGATATTACGAGTGATACTGTTAGGTCCGTAGGAAGTGATTACATCGGATTGCGCCCAGGTAAGCGATGCACAACATGTCGCGAGCAAAAAGAAGATGGTAAACGATCTCTTAAAAAGTTTCATAGCAAAAATTGTTTTAATTTCATATATGCGAACATACGCACCCGCGTTGCCGCACCTTGTAAATCAATTGTAAAAAGAAATGTAAATGCGTGTAAATTCTGCTTTTACCGGCTTTTTCGCTAACCGGTTGGTGGTGGGTTCTGGCATTGCCATCGTGATGCTTGCCATTTTTTTTATTACCTCGTCTTTCAAAAAACATTCCGATCGCGACTTACGGGCGAAGCAAGTGAACCTCAGTATCCGTCAAATTGGTCATCGGTTGCTGCTGCAGGCAGGTGACTCAACCTCACGTATATTGCCCGTTACCGAGGTTAAAGAAGGTACGTTTCTGCTCAAGTTCGAAAAAGAATTCGTTTTTAACCACGACTCGCTCATAGTGCTGTCACGGGGCTTGCTTCCCAAAAAACAGTTCCCTTCGGGTTACACCATTACAGTACATGATTGCATGAAAGGTGACATCGTCTATGGTTTCCAGGTAAATAATACCTCGCCAGACATCCTGGCTTGCAGGCACAGAAGTCAGCCCCCAGGTTGTTACACAATCGAATTTACCTTTCCGAATTTTTATGAGAACGTAAAACAGCAAAAAGCTGACATCGACCAACGGACTTCAGCACTCATATCAGCGACAACCTCCGACTATGACATCGACCAGCGGACTTCAGCACTCAAATCATTTAAAGTTGATCCCCGGGAAGCCAATCCAAAACCTTCCCCATTCAAAACGACAACCGCCGGCTATCAATTAATGAATCTGGTTTTTGGCGGCATACTGGTGTTGTTGGTTGTTACCTTGTTGATTGGGCGTTTTGGGAAAATTTTAAAACCAGTGCCAGTGCAGCATCAAGACCACGCTATAATAAAAGAGTCCGTTCCGGAAATGGCTGCGCTCGGAAAATTTTTATTTAATGTGAAGGGGCAGCTCTTGCTTTTGGGGAGTGAGGAGATTAGTCTCACAGACAAAGAATGCAAGATCCTCGAATTGCTCCACAAAAATTTCGGTGAACTGATCCCCCGCGAAACTCTGATGCAGGAAGTCTGGATCAACGAAGGGGTCATCACCGGTCGCAGCCTTGATATGTTCATATCAAAGCTTAGAAAAAAATTAAGCGCTGATCCTGATCTTCGCATAACAAATATCCATGGTAAAGGCTACAGACTGGAGACCGTAAATGATTTTATAGCATAGTGTGGAGGTGACTAATAATCCGGAGTTGCACATTTGGCAAATAAACGGTCGTCAAAACCGAAACATGTATTTTCCTATTAAATTTTCTTCCGGTATTAAACCATATCGCCGCGAATCAATGGCAATATCCCGGTTATCGCCCATCATAAAAAAATAATTCCTTTTGAAAATGAACGAATCGACCCTTTTCCCTTTTATATAACAATATTCTCCCGAACGATGAAACGATGTATCCTCATAGCGCCGTATAGCATTTTCATATGCTGAACAGCTCTGCTGATTAAAATAAATTTTCATACCTGTGGATGGAATAATTACCAAAGGCATATCCAGGCAGTTTTCCCTTAATAGAGGCGCTTTGATCATTATACTATCCGGATCATGTAATGCATTGTATCTCGTAATGGAATCTATTCCCTTCTTCAATTTATCTTTCTGAACTTTATCAAGTGCAATAAAAACATACTTTGGAAATTTTCTATAACTGTTTTCAAGCTTATCAATATTAGCTCGCTCTATCTCTGCCTTTACTTCATAAAAATCATTATACCAGATCTTGTAATGATGCCTGACACTTAAAGGCTCAATAACTGCTTTACCATCGACCTTCACAACGCCATTTCTGATCTCAATTCCGCATCCGGGAAGCCCAACACACCTTTTTACGAAGAACTTAGGCAACTCTTTTTTTATTTTAAAAACAAAGATGTCATTTAGATGAGGTGCGCAGGATATAGATAGTTTTTTGAACAAGCCCGATAAAGGCCCGCTGTAATTAGTTTTATTTATAAAAATATGATCATCGCGCTTAAACTTATTTTCCATAGAATTACTTGGAATTCTATATATATCAAAAAAACAAAGCCTGAGAGAAAATAATATAACAATAGCCCATAAAACTTTATAACTCATTTTCCGTAATGCTACTTTGCCGCCGATTTTCATATACTTGCTTACCTTATGTGTCATTAAACTGTTATTTAACAGGCTATCTTACCCTAAAACTAAACTTATTTACGCCCGGCAAACCTTGTTCGCCAACTCCTTCTATTACGCCAATAAACCGGCTACGGATATCGGAACAAAAGAAAGTGATAGTTGCCGCACCGTTTTTATCGGTAATGATCACTGGCTCCCATAATAACGTAATTCGATTATCTGTAACAGCGTTACTTTCTTTATCATAGTCAGGCTTATAAAATGCGCGGCTTTGATAATAACCTTTTGCTATGCCCATTTTAAGCTTTTTAAGAAGTTCTTCTTCTGTGTATGTGGGATAATGATAAGTTATCGTTTTGTGGTTTTCTTTCGTTAAAACAACCTTGCGATGTGAGGTAACATCAGCAGTAAATATGGGGTACTGCTTACCCTCAATGGGTTTAATATCGGTTCGGCCGTCGGGACAGTTCAACCACCCGCATTCTCCCACATAATCTGTATTCCCTTCGTATTTTGCAACGCTGTCTAAGTAGCCGAGGTATTTATCTTTAAAGCCTCTGCCTTTGGCAACAACAGTAACTTCCTCCAATGTTTTTCCGTATTGCAGATAGTTGACTTCATTAGCGCTCATTTCATCGTCATTTCCTGATATATTATCACTTCTTGTTTCATATGCGATAAGTTGTGGGAGGGCACTTGATTTAATGGGTTCAAAAGGATCGGCGACTTGTATACCGTACTCTTTTTCTGAAAAATATTTTATAAAAAGCCGTGGGCCTATTGTTAAATGGTCAGGGGTCAAATAAAACAGTCCATTACTATCTGTAATGGCAACCTGTGATAAACTTTTATTGTAATTAAACAGCATAAGCGACAACGGCTGTCTTACTTTCGCTGATTTTTTGAGCGTTGTTATTTGTGCTTTACAGCTATCTGATAAAGCAGGTCTTTGATTTTCGGTTGCCTCTTTGAGGGCTTCTTCACTCCACGCATATCGCCGCCACCCTTGTGTACGCAGTAATAAGTCCAATGCCTGTTTACGATCGCTGTGGCTGCTGTCGAAATAATATGCAGGATCATCAATGCGTCCGCGCAATTGAGTAGAGAGATAATAATAGGCAGCAATATCCCGGGTGTTTGCCCTGTTACCAAACAGATGATCATACACACGCAGGCTTAGTACTGCAGGAACGGGGTTTCCGCCCTCATCGGTTGTTTTAATTTTTAAAGACACCTTTTCTTTCTGAGCATATTGTTCATTCACGGGGCTAAGGCTGATACATAACTTTTTTTCAGGATGCAGATAAACCAATCGCTCGGCCAACGGCCGCAACTGCTCATCGAAAAGAGTCACTTCCGCTATTCCCTGGGGGATGTTTTGCGTAGGAATTTTTATTTCAAGGCTGTCTGTAAGTGTTCCTGCAGCGATGGATTGCACTGTTCCTCTTACCTGCAACCGGAGGAAAACCTTTTTTTTGTCAGGCACATGATCCATGCTGATCTTAAAAACTAAACCGTCTCTGTCATTTTTTACCAGCTGCATTACTAATCCATCGTCCTGAACTTTAGGAAAAGGATACAGGCTGTCGTTGTTTTCAAGTTTTATACGGTACTCCGCATTTTTTTCAGGCGTAAACGAAAAGCTGCCCATGCCGGCATGAATGGTCTTAAAATTGAGCACAGCTATATTACCTTTTAACAAGGTTCCGTTTATTTTTACCGGATGACCATTCGGGCCAACCGCTTTAAAAGCGACCGCGTTTTGCAAACCTGCTACGAGGTTGCCACCTTCAGGGAAAACGCCTAGTTGAACTCTGTCTTTTATAATTGTACCAGCCTGTTGTTGTGAATTGCTGTTATGTTTTATCGAGCGAACTTCTTTGACTACCTGAATAGGGGTTGCCGCATAAAAGCAGGGTTGATTCAAAAAAAAGGAGCGGGCTGTATAGGCTTTCAGCCAGTAATCGCCTTCGGGCAGGGTTTGGGCAATATACACATGTCCGTAAGAAACACCGTTGGCAATAGGATACATTTCCTGCCATACGATACTGTCGGTTCCCATTTGCTGTAATTGCAGATACAGTGTTTTATCAACTGCTGAAAAGGAAAAATCCTGCGCATTCAATATAAAAGCATTGAACCAACAATCTTCGCCCCTGACATATATATCTTTGGCGGTTCTTAAATAAACGGATGTATTTGAATTAACCTGCGAATAGTTGTTTAATCGGCTTGCCAGTTGGTCCATTACTGCCCGGGTTTCCTGTGAAAAGGATTGAACAGTATTTGCTACCAATACAATAAGAAAACAGGTAATATATCTCATGACAATATCCTTTACTAATCTAATTGCGTTCTCAACCATTCAAAAGCCTGACTGTTTGCCGGTGACTGAAACTGATGCGCAACGATCTCTCCATCTTTCAATTGGGCTATGCAGGGGTAAACCACATTTTTGGTTTGAATATTAAAGATACCGTCATGATCAATAAAAACATTTGTTCGGTTATTTATAGTTTTTCCGACTTTTAGTTGCAGGATCTTTACAGATTGAACTTTGGTCAATATAAAAAATATATTTGTCGAATCAACATAGTCTCTCATAAAGGCTTCTCCTTCCTGAATACAGCCGTTGCAGCCAAGACCGGGCAGAATCACAACCCAGCTTTTTGCTTTACCGGGTACTGCCTTCTTTAAGCCGGTTTCAATGGATTCAACTTCTGCATCGCTATCTGTTCTTTTAATTTTACAACTGCCCAAAAACAGCAGGGATATGATCAATATGGCGCAAAAACGTTTCATAAAATAATGTTTATTATAGGTCTTTCGGTTTGAATATTTTAAAATGTAAATAGGCTTCCGTTATATCTTTCTTATCGAGGTATTCGATGTTCAGGCCTTCTTCTGTAACAAAGGTATTTTCCCAATTAAAATTACTACAGGTGCCGATTGTGGTTTCTCCTAAATATTTAAATTTTTCATCCAGGATTATAACAGACAATGGCTTTTCTACAAGGGTGGTCATTGAAGTAGCGTCGGGCATCGACTTCCTGAGAAATCTATAGTATACTTTCCTGTATTTATCGTACCTGATGCCTGCATACAGATCTGTTTTACACACTTCCAATATCAGCGCTTCTGTCGAAAGCTTGTTTTTAAAAGAAGTTATAGTGCCTGCCTCGTTACTGCCTCCATAAACTATTGAATAGCCTTCCTTGCTTTTATCAGCTACAAACAGGTTGTGCGATACGGGAAAGCTATACACCATTTTATTGTTGGGCGACAGATCGCAGTAAACGTTTGTAAAAAGTCCTTCATTTTCCCAAAAATAGTTATGTGCATACAGTGAGGGTGGATACTGGCGGGAAAAGCTAACGCTGTTATTGCTTAGATCAATATGCGCTTCGAACTTAAATCGTTCGGCAATACTGTCGGGAAGCGATAGCATATACTGGCCAGGGATCGTCAGTTCTTGTGCCGTCCCCATCAATGGAGCAGCAGTGGAGGGATAGTATTGCGGATATTTATAAGTCCAGGCAAGTGCGCGAACCGGATAATTCTCTATCAATGAGATCCGGGAGGATACTTTGCCTGAGTCGTTTATCAATACAATTTCATTATTTGTTTTATTGTAAATATAAATTGAATCGAAGCTTTTAATATAATAACCAAGCGGCATTTTAATGCCGTCCTTATCATCTTTGCGGAATTTGATCGTTCTCTTCAATTCAGAAGTTATATAATCATACACATAAATGGACCCTGCAAATGTATTTAAGAATGTCAGGTTGACCTTGTTGCTGTCATCTGTGTACAGTTGAATATATTGGGGTTTTGGAGCGCTAAAGCTATCCAGGGGAATTTTTTTCTCTTGCTGTATAGCTAAATTCATGGTTGCGGTCATTTTTCCCATCATATCGTTTTGTACTTCCACGAAATTTGATGAACATGAAAAAAGAGCAACCAGGGGAAAAACAGCAGCAAGTAAAGCAAACTTATTCATCAGTTTAAAATTGTATGAATGGAGGTGTTCATACCTCCATTCATGATTAAGAATGACGACAATCGCCTACCAGCCAAAATCACACTCACTGCTCCATGGATCGCCAACGCAAATTTGGGCAAGCGACAAACATTTTCCGCCGCCAAAACCATGTGAGCTTGAACACTCTGCGCTCGCGGTGTTTATCTTTACGAGAGATGACAAATCAATGTTGTTGCTGTTTGCATTTGATTTGGAAGTAAAAAAAACAACTGCTGCTATGGCCGCAACGCTGGCTGCGCCAAGAATTTTCTTTTTCATATAAAACTGTTTAATGTTAATTGGAATTTGAATTGAAACCTGAAAGTTTAACAGGGAATACTACTTTCATAAAAATATTTCTGCTCGCATAACCTGTACGGGAGCAAACACCGATGGTATCGGTACCCTTGATGATTAATCTGTTTCTTCGAATTAAAGGTTTTGGTTATTGATTGTTTAGTGTACTATTTTTAATTAAATCGTGTGCAAGACTTTTTATTTCATGTATAGCTTTTGAGGGAATTTTAACTTTCTTGCTTTCAATAGTCTGCGCCATATTTAACGCTTTTTTCGTTTGCCCGGTTTCACCGAATAATGTCATTAAAAGATAAAGCGGATAAAAGCGATTAGGGATCATGTACATGGCGTTTACATACGATCTTTCAGCATTCAAATAATTGCCCAGTTTCTTTTCACAGTCACCTATGGAGGTTTCAATTATGCTGGAGTTCAGATAATGTTTCGCCTGTTTTAACATATCCAGGGCCAGCGTATCATTACCTGCCATTGACAGGGATTTGGCATATTGCACCAGGTATTCTCCATTTTTCCGGAATTGGGGATAGATCAATCCATATTTTTTCGCGCTTTCGCTATAATATTCATTCAAATAGGAAATATCAGCTTGTCTCCATGTATAAAAGCCATTTCTTAACTTTTCAATAGAGCTGAAGCTATACCAGGAAACAACCAGACCAAAAACAAGAAGGACTGCAACCAATCCGATTTTTTTTGAAGTTGATTGAATGTTCGCAGAAAAAATGTTGCGTTCGCTTTTTTCCAGCATTGCAAAAGCAAACGCAGCTATGATCTTCATTGGCAGATTGTTGGACATATAGGTAAAAAGTCCAAAGACAAAACATGCTAAAAGCAGGCTGAACGATAAAGTCCTGAATATTTTGTTGCCCTGGATAGGTGAACTAAACCTGTTGTATAATACCAGGAAGACAAGGATCAGTAAAAAGCCCGCTATCCCATTTTCCACAAGAAACTGCAATGGTTCATTAAACGCATAAAAAGTGTTATCGGCTAATGTGTGATCAGGGCTTTCGTTGATCCCGGTCCTTTCAAACCATTTTGCCTGCTCAACCATATAATGTGTTTTGAACCCGTCGAAACCCACACCGAAAAGCGGATGAGCCATTAGCATTTCCATTGAAACTTTATAAATCAGTAAGCGACCATTTGCAGATTCTTTTTTGAATTGATAGAAAAAAAATATTATAACCAATAGTACAACTGAAATAAGCAGTAACCGCTTTATAGATATATTGAACGGGACTTGCATTTTGTATATGACCCCGATCAGGCTTATGCCTGCCAATACGCCAAGCCATGAGGAACGTGATCGCAAACCCGGCAAAATAATAAGGCAACTTACAAATACCAGTAAGGGAAGGTAAGTAAACAGGCCAGGAAGCAATCGATCGAAGAATGTATTCAACTGCCGGGGCAAAATATTGATCAGCGTATTTCGATTAAGATACATCCCAAATGATAAAACCGTAATCAGTGACAGGTATCCGGCATATCCGCCCGGATTAAAAAAACTTCCTGTGATCGGGAAATCGGCATGATGACTATCTGTGACGCCTGCTAACTGTAAAAAGCCCTCGATAACTTGCAAGAAACCACCTGCAATAACACCAAGCAAAAGAAATGGGTAAAACCGTACCGGCAAACACCTTAATAAGATGTAGCAAACCAGCAATTGAAAAAGTTCTAAAAAACGGAGAGAAAAGCCGTGATGGGGATGTATAAAATACTGATCAATGATCATGTATAAGCACATAGTCATGATGAAAATATCCACCAGAGAAATGGAAACGGGAATTGAATGCCGGGAAAGAAAGATATAGGAAAAAGAAATGAAGCCGGCTATCGTTACGGCATAACCCAGAAAAATGAACTTAGAAGTAACTGCCGGCTCGATCAATGAACCAACGTACATTGAGGGTAATAATGCGAAAGTACCCATTATCAGGGTAAGGGCAAGGCCTAATACATTTTGGGTTAAGGTTCGAAGCGGCATAGAGCAATCAATAGTTTGGCCACTGCCATGGTCAATGATCATATGGCCAGACAGGATAAGTTGTTAGCAATTCGGTAAACCTAATTTATGACTTAAGGAAATCTGTATGCGTAAACTGTAATTATTTATTTACGCAAACGATTGCACAATCTTTTATTGTATATTCCGCATAAGAGTAGCTGTAACTGTTTTAATTTACAATTACGTGTTCTACGTCATAGTTAACCCCATTAACCATTATCAACCATGCAATGCAGTTTCTTTTACCTTTTCCTCATCATTACAATGCTCAGCGGATGCGCTGCTAACCAATCGAAGCTGGCCATTTCGTATGAACTGGCAGGAAGAAATAAAAATGAATTGCAAAAAGTAATTGCTTATTTTGAAAAAAGCGGGGACCCGCTAAAATCAAAAGCAGCGATATTTTTAATTGAGAACCTGCCATTTCACAGAACGTACAAAATAAACAGGACGTTCGATAATTGTTTTGATAAGATCAACCAGGCTCCGGTTGATACTGGTGGGAACGATAGAAGGAAATATTTTGAATCTCTTCTGCGGGCTGTTAAAAATCCCTCAAACGCACAACAGCAGTGGAGCAGTACCGAAATTGTAAAGGGAGTAAAGGCCGATTTTTTGATCAATAACATTAACCTCGCTTTTAAAGCCTGGCAGTTGGTCCCCCGGGAAAACAGAGCGAGCTTTGAAGAGTTTTGCAACTATATATTGCCGTTCTTTAATAGCGACGAACCAGTTGAAGAAAAAACAAGGTTATTTTTTTTCGATAAATACCAGTGGGTATACGATTCCTTACATGCGGGTGTGCCATTTAAAAAGGTAGCGGATTCCATTATTAATGACCTTCATTTTACGAGCATGACGGCATTGCCTAAATATTATCCGGCCCCGCTAAGCATAAGTCAAATAGAAAAATCGAGATTAGGGTTGTGCGATGATGCCGTTAATTACTTTGTTAATTTATTTCGTTCGCTTGGAATTATCTGCAACAAAGATCTGATTGTGCAATGGGGTAATACCACTGTCCTCGGCCACTCGTGGATCTATCTAAAATATGGCGCTTTTGAATATTCGCGGGATATAAATGGTGAGGGTATTGAATTAAGAAGCAAGTACCGGGGCGAGAGTATCCCAAAGGTTTATCGTACTACTTTTTCGCCTTTGGATCAAACAGCATGTGCCTATCAGAACAATCTGTTTTTTTCAGATGTCACTTCATTTTATACGCCAACCGTTTCATTGCAGTTTCCGGCTCCGGAAAGATCTGTTGCCGCACAATTGTGTTTAAATGTTTTCAATGTGCAATCTATGTGGAAAGACGTAGCAAATTGTGAAGTAAAAAATGATTCTATTGTATTTCGCAATGTAGGTGTTAATAGTGTCTATATTGTTGGTTATTGGGAGAATGGGATACTTAAAAGTCAGTCAGCCCCGTTTTCTATCGATGCCAATAAGAAAATCAATTACTATAAACCGGCCGGTAGTTATGATTCAATAAAGGTTCTCAGAAAACTGGGAATGGCACAGGTTCGTTATAAAATGAAAATAGACTGGATCAACCAAATGACAGATTGTGTAATAGAAGGGGCCAATGACAGTAACTTCATAAATGCCGTTACTCTTTATAAAGTTCGTCCTTTTTTAAGTACACAAAAACAGTTAATAGAGTTAGCTTCATTACAAAGATTCAGATACGTTAGATTCTACTCTAAAAATAAAGAATCGTACCTGGCATATCTTACATTCATAAACAGTGAAAATAAGGAAATCAAAGGCAGATTCATCTCCCGAAATCTGAATCCGCGATCAAAGATTTCTAATCTTTTTGATGATGAGCCCGCATCATACTGTGGCGGCAAAGATTATTTTGTGGGATATGAGCTTGATAAGCCGGCAACAATTTCCAAAGTTGTGTTTCAGCCACGAAATGATGATAATGCAGTTCGCATTCATGATAACTATACTTTATTTGGCTGGTTGAATAATAACTGGATTCCGATTGAAAGCAAGGAAGCGAAAGATACCCTGCTGTATTTTCATAAAGTCCCTAAAAATTGCTTATTATTTTTAAAAGATAACACGAGGGGAAGTGAGCACCATGTTTTTGCGATGGATGAAAAAGGCCTGAACCAGGTTTGGTTTGGCTTCATTCCCTAAGGTGTTGCCACTTCGAAAAGGCGATGTCAACTAGCGACTTAGATCATTTGAATCCGTGAGATGAAGCACTACAGCCAACATGGGTTTTACAAAATACGGCCCAACGAATAACGCCCATCAGCATTTATAAATTCTATTTAACTTTTGTACTTTGGTAGGGATTTACAAAAGAAGATAGAGCATTCACAATATTTAGAACAAGTTAAGCACCTTGTGGCAATTAAACTTACTAAAACCAATTCATATGGTAACTAAAATAAATTTCTTCTTGCTAATCTTCGCCTTTACAGGTTTAACAAGTTGCAAAACCAGTCAACTGAAACACTCATCTACAACAGAAATTGGAATATTTAAGGTGGCAATACTTTACCCGAACGGGGAAGATAAAACCTTTGATATGGACTATTATGAAAAAAAACACATGCCAATGGTAGCTGGATTTTTAGGCAAAAATTTGAAATTTTATGAAATCGATAAGGGCATAGCCGGCAGAACACCAAATGACAAAGCTCCTTTTGTAGCTATAGGTTATTTTTACATTAATGATGTTGCTGAATATAATAAAGCAATAGCACAAAATAGAGATGCCGTTATCAGTGACTTTAAAAATTACACTAACATTCAGCCTGTTGTACAAATTAGTGAAATTAAACAGGTGAAATACCCTGACGCAAAGTAAAGAATAAAAACAAAGTATTGAATCACTGGGAGATTTGAAAGACAGTATTGCGTGAAAATAAACTGAATTATTGCCAGCCGCTTTAAATCCATTAAGAAAAAGTTCGAAAATTGTATCGGCAGGGACACCAAAAAACAGGACAAAGTGGAATTACTCGCTTTGTCCTGTTTGTTTTAGGGCATATCTTTTTGAATTAAATTATGGCAGCTGATCTTCTTTTTTTACCGTTTTTTATTCTTTGAACGAAGACAAAAACTTCCGGCGCTTAATGTTACATGTTTATTCAACCCAATAAACCTGTGTGAAGGATGGACTTCATGTGATAAAAGTCGATTAGCCCAAACCGGGTGAACATGCGCATTTTGGAATTGAAAGCTATCATTCAAACACTTCATAACCTTTTTTTATCTTCAACGGAGCATTAAATATTACAATTTATCAAAATTTTACTTGCCCGCCAGCGTATTTATTTTATCTTTGGCACCATAACCGGATGCACAACCCATAAATTATAAATGGGCACCCTATAACTCAGACCATGAAAAATAGCTCTTACACAAAGTCGCCGTATTACAGGCACGTTATCTTTTCTTTTACATTCCATACAGAATATCACCAGAAATTGTTACCTATTTAATTAAGGTCGCAGCAGCTATGTAATAGCGGTATGACCGGTGAAATCGCTTTTGAAAAAAGGGAACTGAAAACACATACGTATTAATCAATAATAAACCAAACACAACAAAAAGCAAAATTTGCATGAAAAAGTTATTTCTCATTTTCGGTGTGCTGATTGCAGGATCTCCATTTGTATCTTGTAAAAAAATGAAAGACGATATCAAGGATTTGAAAGACCAGGTGAACAATTTAAACAGGCAATTGGGTTCTGAGGAGCCAATTACAGCCACAACCACTTTCGAGGATAAAAATGGAGCTACCAAAACTGTCACAGGTACTTACTACTTCAAGTCTACAGATTATTACTCACAAAGCATGATTAAAAATAGTGATGGTAGTTATGATATTCGTATTGAGCGTTTCGAGGGTGTGGATGGGACCGATGGCGTAGGCTTACAGTTTACCTATAATCCTGCTACAAAAGCAGTTACTAAAATAGCAGGTAGCCACGATTGGACTGATGCCGATCCTTATAAAAACTATGCAGAATATTCTGGTACCTATACTGGTCTCACGACGACGGTGACTGTCGATAACCTTGATTTGACAACCGGCGATATCTCCGTTAAATTTTCTGCGTCTGGAACCGCTGCATATACTACCGTAGTAACTGACAACCCTAACCCTGGAAAAACCTGTTCTACTAATTTCTCTTTTGTAGGAAAGTTGAAGGCGTTTGATAGAAATTAATTATCGCTATCGATAAAAAAAGGTCCCGGCTGAGTCGGGACCTTTTTTATTTCAAAAGGGGAAAACCTATTTTTCTACATCCAGGATGGCCCTTGTGCCTTTTTTAGATCGTTTTAGCACTTGACATTTATCATTTTATTACAACCTGTCCTTCCAGGCAGCCACTTGTTCTTATCTTGCTGCTCATCCCTCTCCCTGTTGAACAAGATCCTACCTGTTACTATTACCTCAGCTAAAAAAAACAAGTCGTATGCACACGAAACATCAAGCCCTGCCTGCGCGCAGGCGCCTGCCAAAACTGATTGCTGCTTTTGTTATTATTGTTTTGTTATTGCCCGCTATCAGGGCGCTTTCGCAAACTCCTCCACAACAAATTTATGTGGGCGTTAACTTTATTAAGGTACACGCGGGCAAGCAGGAGCAATACCGGCAACTGGTTGAGAAATACGGTAAAAAGGTGAATGAATATTTTTTTAAAAACCAAAACCTGATGGGGTGGTATTTGTACCAGGTGTTGATGCCGGCGGGCTCCTCCACCGATTTTGATTATGCGGCAGTAAATATTACCGGCAGCCTGGCTGCTTTGCTCGATTTTCCAATGTCTACAAAGGACATCTATAAAAAAGTATTTCCTGAAATGACCGATAAAATGATCACTGATGTACAGACGCAGTTTGATGAATGCCGCCATATTGTACGGCGCGAAATTTATACACCCGTACAAGGCGCCCATACAGACGATGCACCCAATGCCCCACCCAGCAAGTACATGGAGGTAGATCTAATGCACCCCGCCGCCGGCAAAACAGCTGATTATATAAAAATGGAGAAAGAAACATTTTTACCCCTGCATAAAGAAAGAGTAAAAATGGGCATACTGAAAGGCTGGGGTTTGTACGAAAAAATAATGCCGGTTGATACCAGGATGGAATATGAATATGTAACCGTGAATTTCTACGACGACCTGAATAAATTAGGCGATGGCTATTCTGAATCGGTTAAAAAACTATTCCCGCAAAAAGATATGAATGCAATGATTAACGAAACTATGTCCACCCGCACTATGGTGCAGAGTGGCATATGGAAGCTAATGAACTATGTGGATGCGTCGAATATGAAGAAGTAGGTAAAAGGTATAAGGTTTAAGGTGGATCAATTTATTAATCCAATCCGGATCACAAAAGGCGTTCGCTAGCTAGCGGACGCCTTTTTAATTTTTTACTTCGGGTAGCTCACTGGTAGAGCATCCCCATAATCCCGTTAGCCGGTCCGCTATTTAATCAGTCTGCATCCGCAATTACGCATTATTACTTTTATTACCACCTGCTTTTTAATAATTTTACGCGATCAGAATGGCATTGATGCAACAATCAACCAACGGCAATGAATTAATAATACGGGTAGTGCAGGGCGATGAGATTGCCTTTGAACAGTTGTTCCGACAATACAAGAACAAGCTCTACTCCTTTATTTTACACCTTAGTGGCAGCGCCACCATTGCCGAAGACGTGTTGCAGGATGTGTTTTTAAAGATCTGGATAGCGCCATTGTTTTATTTTTAGTCATTATTTAATTGCTATTGCGGTTTTACTGTTTTTTATCAATGGCAATAACTTGTTCTGCAAGTATTGTGACCATGCTGGTGAGCAGGAATTGTAACATTCAACCTCTGGAACCAAGCCTTCGTGCGTGAATACCAGTTGCGTTTTGCTTCCTTTTTTAGAAATTTCAAAAACGATTCTGGTGCCTATCCACTCGTTTCTGTTTTCAACGAAGCTGAGCTCACTGTCAGTAACAAGCCAAACGATTTTTTGATCCGGGAATACTTCTACCAATTTTTGTTTGGAAAAATGAACGCCTCCTCCAGCACGAAAACTAAACTCATCATTGAGTTTTTCCGTACCACCTACAATTTCTTCATCATAATATCCCGACCACCATTTGCGAACATTGGTGATGGCGTTAAAAACTTCTTCAGGCGTTTGGTCAACCAATAATGTGACACTAAAATTTTTATTATTCATATATATAAGTTTGAAGATGTAGGTTTCTTTTTTGTTGCGGTTCCTGGCGTACCGGTGGCATTAGGTAAGCCTTTACCGGTTTGAATAAGGCTTTTAATAATTGAGGTGAGTTATTATTTTATCTGCACCAAAATTATTGTTTTAAAAAAAGACAGACAGGGGGTGAAATAGACTTTATGGCGGGGTGATTTAGACAGCATGGATTTATATCCCGGTACATGATGGGAATTGGGTCTAACTGTTTCTGACAGCGTATTTTAAAAACTTACATATAAAGGGAGGTCAATAGGCAAAGTACTATACCGGAGTAACCTGGCACCGGTAGGGAAAAAGTTTTGCCAATTCATGGAGAAGTGTTGGCTTAGTATTTGTAATAAAAATTACACTTTCACAAGCCATATGATATGAATTCATGATCCTGTACTCATTCACATCATAACAATAAATTATATCCGCTATGAAACGTAAGGAGTTTTTAAAGAAAGGGGTAACCGGTATCATCGGCCTTTCCTCAATGACCGCACTACTGAATGCATGTACCAAAAAAACAAATGATCCTGCCGACGATGGTGGTAAAGATGGTGATGAAGGTGGCGATCCCGGCGCCTACGGCGCAAACCCCGACCCAAATGCCATCAGGGCATCTTTAGTAGCAACGCATTGGGTTAGCGCAACTGCTACTGGTTCAGGAAATGGCACCCAACAGAATCCATATACGCTCGCACAAGCATTACAATTAGCCCAACCTGGTTGGCGGGTTAGTTGCGGTCCAGGTGCGTATATGGGCGTTAATACAAATCAACGATTCGACCCTTCATTTCGAATTTCGGCTAGCGGCACTGAAAACAATCCTATAATATTCTTTGCAGAGAATTATGCTGCTTTGAATACTACAGGAAGAAGCATATTAAGACACAATGGAACGCGACAGGGTTATGGATGCCCGGTTTTGGGATTAGAAACTGGTCACCACTGGTATGGATTCTATATTACGGAATCGCTTGCACCAACAACCCCCGATACAGGACCAATCGTAGTCACTGGCAAATACAATAGAATTTCTTACTTTAGAATTGATCGGGGTCCTACTACCTGGCCTCAGGCACGTGCCGATAATAACCATGCTGCCATTCGTTTTGAAAGTACGAACGGTTGTCAGTATAACCTGGTTAGTGATTGCTGGATTGAAAATTATAGCAGGCAAAATGCATTTGGTAGTGAACAGGGCATTCAGCTATTTAGTCCACAAGGTTCAAATATAACAACATCTACAGGACGTCTTACCATAGAGAATTGTTATTTTGATAACGTTGAAACAGCATTAACCAGTAAGGGAGCAGGTTCCCTCAGGCCAATACTGGGTGGTATTGTGTTCAGACGAAATTTAGTCAGAGCAAGCACTTTTAATAATGTTACCGGATCTGTAAACTTCATGGATACTTCCGGAGAATTAGGAAGAAACCAGGTATATCAAAATGTACAGGTTGGTGGGCACTACTTCACAATTTGCATGGCTCAGGCGGGTTATCCACACCGTGATATCGATGTTATTAATAATACATTAATAAACGCAATAATGAACAGAGAAAGAGAAGGTATTCACACCGCAACAGGCGGAGCGGGTACCAGGGGATCAGGTTGGAGAATACACAATAATATAAAGACGGGTACTGCTCCATTATTCAATTTTGCTTTCGATGGTCAATCTGACGCAGCAGTACAAAGCAGATCTCATAATTTGAGCTTCGGACATTCCAGATGGGGCTTTGTTGATTCTCGTGGAACCGGAACGCAATCATTAGCTCAATGGCAGGCTGCAACAGCATTTGATGATTTCTCGTTGCAATCTGATCCGCTGTTGGTATCGTCAGCCTGGGGTAATGCTGACCTGGGTAAATTGCAGACAAGTTCTCCAGCCAGAAATGCAGGAATTGATTTATTAAACTTAAACGGTGGCGGCACAAGTGCTACATGTCATATGGGTGCATATTCAAATGATAATGTAGTCATAGGTATTCGTCCATTAGCATAATTGACGGTGTTGGAACGTGTATAGTGGGCGTCACCACACAGGCACAGGACAAGACGGATCTCTTCCTCTTGTCCTGTTTCTTTTTTGGGTAAGACCGTAAAAATTATCACATATCCAACTTTTGTATAATTATCGGGCAAGGCTTGTCTTTTAATTTTAAGTGCAGTGTTAAGTAATCAACCTATTATTGAGCATTTTTAATATAGTTTGGCGATTCGCATTCTTGCCAATACTCTACAATCTTTACAATAATCTTTTTTAGTTTATCATAATTACTTGGTTTGATAAAAAAACCTTGAATAGATCTCGAATAGGCGTCGATCACATGTTTTTGTTCGCCACTCGTAGAAAAGAAAAGGTAAGGAATAGATTTTAATCTCAAATCTTCATTATTGTGAATTTTTTCTCGTAATTCCATTCCATTTAATTTGGGCATATTTATGTCAGAAAGGACAAGAAAAGGTTCAATATCTGTGTCGGTCAAATATGCCAACGCCTTTATACTGTCGGCAAAGAAAATAAGTTCATTTTTGTAATTAAGTTCTTTAAAGATTTCAGACAAAATATCCTGATCATCGGTATCGTCTTCAATAATGACAATTGGCCCTCTTTTATTCATTGTGCACTTTTTAGGCTTGTAAGTTACACGTGTTTTACAAGTAAATGGCATTTTTCCCCTGGGCTTATAAGACACTCCCCCATCGCGCCACCACATCGTAATGCTCATTTTATCGAAGGAAACGGAAGGAGCTTTTTAAGATGTTCCTCAACCTTCTTATTGTTAGGAACTAACTGAAGACACCGTTGATAATTTTTGATGGCAAGCTCCTTGTTTCCGGCAGCTTCATATGCCTCTGCCAGGTTTTCGTACATTTCTGAACTTTCGGGGTATAATAGCACACTTAGCTTAAATACTTCAGTCGCTTTTTCCTTTTCACCCTGTTGTAACAGGGAACGCCCCCATGACGTCAGATCATCCATTGAATGCCGGTATTGAACTTCTCTCCTTTTCTCATCATTGGCTGCTTCAAGGCTATAAGTAAGAAACCGCTTCATTATTTCATTGCCTTGTTCTTTACCCAGCGTGCCGGTGTAAGCTTTTACGATGGCATTAATGACAAGGGATGGGTTGTCGTTAAAAATAACATGCCTGCATCTATAAGCAGTAATGCCTTCGCGGTTAGGCTGGGCATCTGCAAACTGCCTGTGACACACTTTCCATCTGGCGGCACTGACAGAATCAGGGAAATTAAATTCCGAAACCAGATCAATCACCGGGATGGTTGCCGGGAAAGGCGTTTTTCTCATGAGCTCTACCGTGTTTTGCAGATTCAAAGCCTGGTAATAATAAGCCAGGTTTTGATTTTTTATGCTTGCCGAATTCTTTTTTCTCTCTTTCATTTCACTTTCAACAAAGGCATCTATAAACCAGCAAATATGATTAGCGTCGATCAATACGGCTGCTTTTACAGTTGCAGGGTGCCTTGAAGCATAGAGCGTTGCGCAAAAGCCACCAAAAGAAGAAGCTACCTGTATGATATTTCCACCGTAGCCCAATTTTTTAAGACCTGTTTCCAGCCCTTCAATACCATGTAGAATTCCATGTTTATCTACGTCATCGTTCATGGTATCCAGTTCGCTTTTTCCAAAACCAGCGCGGTCATAGGTTATAAGGGTTGCGTGTGTAATATCGGCTAGTGGCTTCAACATAATATCCCACATACTTACATCGGCCCCACTTCCGGCTTCAAACAAGATTGGCATCCCCTTTCCTTTTATGATGTGAAAATGGAGCCTGTAACCACCAACATCTATTAAGGTATCAATAGTCTGGCTTCTGCCTGAATTTGCCATTAAACCCAAAAAAGTAAGTGTTGTAAAGAGATATTTTTTCATGATTTCGGACAGTTTTACGATTGTTAGTCAACCTTTTAGATGCATAATCCCGGGCAATCCATAAAAAGTCAATAAACAAGGCGCCGATTCTACAACTACTGTAGAATAATCACAACACTATGTACATTGAAGGCAAATTCAAACACATAATGATTTTATATACAATGTGGCAAAGAAATTGATGAAGTAACGTAGGCGAATTAATAATTAATTTATGAAAAACATCTTTTTTGCATTAGTAATCGTATTTGCAGCCATTGGCGCCTGCAATCCACCTCAATCTACTACCGGCACTTCAACCGACAGTGCTGCCACTAAAAGTACATCTGATACCATTAGTACACGTGATACCACCAGTACACGTGATACAAGTGCATCAACACAAAGGGACACCAGCATGCATAAATAGCATGTAAGTTAACAATACACCTGGGCAAAATTATATGTAAGCCCTACGACATTAAGTTGGGGTACACCATCATAACTACAAGGAACATTTGTGTGGGTTTTCAGCCATGGTCACACGAAAGCTTCACAAATACGTAATTTTTTTTTCTTTATACTCCTCCTCCGGGGGAAGATCACGCAAATGCGGTAACCGGCGTAGCCACCTGGGAAAAAGGAAAAAAACGATGAGAACGCCCATCAATAAAGCTGAAATAAGGGCTATCGCAATTTGGAAATGCAGCACCCTGACATGGTTGGCCTGTGTTTGTTTTAACAATACTTCCTTCTTCTCATAAACAAACTTTGCCTCCAGTTCAGCTGTTTTTTTACGGGTATCTTCGTTGAAAAGACTATCAGAAAATGCTTTATACAATTTAAAGTATGTAAGGCTGTTGCGATAATCCCCTTTTTTTTCATACAGATCGGTCAAATATTCCGCTGCATTCCTTATCCCTTCTTTGTTTTTAATTTCTTTTGCCAGTGAAAGACTTGTCATAGCATACGAAATGGCCGTATCTGTTTGCCCAAGTCCCCTGCATGCATTTGCCAGGGCATTCATAGTGTTCATTCTGCCCAATTTATCATGGGTACGCCAGTAATAATCCAGCGAAGTGCGGAAGTAAGGCACGGCCTCCTGATACTGTTTTTTTTCACACAGCACACTGCCGATATCGGTTCGTACAAAGGCGGCAACAAATCCGTTTGGATCATTTATAACCTGTAGTGCCTCGTGGTATAATGCCAGTGCCTGGTCATACTCATGATGCAGGAGCGGGATGGCCGCCATGTCAACAAGCAGGTAGGCTTTTGCTACAGTATGTCCTATGTCTATGGCCATCTTATAGGCCTTTTTAAAATGCTGCATTGCTTCTGCTTCCTTTCCTGTGTTCAAATAAAACTGGCCGATATTTCTGAGCATATTGAGCTCAACCTCTTTATCGTTTATTTTTTCGGCCAGGGCCAGAGCCTGCTGGTAAAAGGATAGCATCTGCGTGTAGTTGCCAGTCAAAGAATAGTAATACGCCATCGAGCAAAAACTTTCCATTTTTCCTTTCTCATAATGGATGTTTTCAGCATACCGATATACTTTTTGCGAATAGAACAGCAGGCTATCAGGATTGATTTCGTAAAAACAGGTA
>DASUVL010000733.1:0-3276 GCA_036379015.1 Niastella sp. | reverse complement strand
TTTTATTACCGGTCTTTACTACTATTCGTTGATTTTGCTGCGGCCCCTGTGCAACGGTTTCCAGCAATTCGCGGGTATTGTTAGCTGTTGTTGCGGTATCACGTTCTGTTAAGCGCTCAATGGCTTTATCAAAACGCTCCTGGCTAAAGGGCTTTAACAGGTAATCTACCGCATGGCTTTCAAAAGCCTTAATAGCATATTCGTCAAACGCCGTGGTGAAAATAACAGCGGGTGGTTGTTCTACCAGTTCCAGCATTTCAAACCCGTTGATCTTGGGCATTTGTATATCTAAAAAGATCACATCGGGCTGATGTTGCAATATTGCCTTAATGCCTTCAAAGCCATCATTACATTCCTGCATTACAGTTATAGCGGGATGTTGTAACAGGTATTCTTTTACAACCATTCGTGCCAGCGGTTCATCATCAACAATAATAGCTTTTTTCATGTGTGAAAATGTTCTTTTATAAAATACAAAATTGCGTGATCAAAGGTTATGGTTGTGGGATTTTTATAACAGTGGTAAACAGGTTATCGGTATGCGTTGTATGTAGCAGATCGTTGCGGGCAAACAACAAATACAACCGGCGTTGTACCGAACTCAATCCAAATCCCGTTCCCTGTTTAGGCGATGACGTTTCAGGATCAAAGGGATTTTGTATGGAAATAACCAGGTAATTATTTTCCTGCTCGGCCTGTATAGTGATCGTTACCGGTTCGGTAGTATCGTATAAGCCAAACTTGATGGCGTTTTCTACCAGGGGCTGTAACAACATGCTGGGCAGTTGTAATTTACCGCATACTTCGGCGCTATTGATAGCTGTATTCAACCGGTGACCGAAACGCACTTTTTCAATATCCAGGTATAGTTGTAAATGCTGCATTTCATCTTCCAGGCTGATCCATTGGTTCTCTTCTTTCTTTAAAGTGCCTCTCAAAAAATCTGACAACTGTTGTATCATTTTACGCGCCTGCGCAGGTTGTATGGTAATTAAGGCGCTGATAGAATTAAGGCTGTTGAATAAAAAATGCGGTTGCAATTGCTGGCGTAATTTATACAGCTCCGCTTCGCGGGCCAGTTTCTCAGCATCTGTTTTACGGTATTGGTTGTCTTTTTGTTCTTCGAGCGTATAAAACAATTCGCTGATCAACGCGACGCAACCAGTGATCAACAGGGCTAAATAAAACCGGATCGGCATAAACTTGCTAAGAACTTGCAGGTAATCGGTTTCTCCGGGAAAAATATTGATCATGGCATACTTCACCATCGCGGTCCATAAACCAGCTTTAGCCGCACAAATGATGATAAAATAGAGATACTTGCTTTTTTTAGGACGGTAAAACCGGAGGACATTACTAATCAGTACAACGAAAGCCGCCAGTAATACATTGCTCACCAGGCTGTCGACAACGGCTACCCGCCATGGAAATCCCCAATCCTGCAATATTTTAACCTGCATCAGCGACCAAATAAGCCATGCTGCTGCAAATATGAGTTTGTTTTTTAGCGTGCCGAGTGGAGAAGATGCCATTTCAGGTTTTAAGTTTCAAATTTCAGGTTACAGGATACAGGTTCTGCGTTTTGCATTTTGCGTTTCGCGTTCAGCATTCCGCGTTCAGCGTCAAAATAACTGTAAATACTTATGCGTGTTGTTCGCTTTTATATGATCGGCTTTTTTATGCACCAGGTCCTCATAGGCGCGGGCATTATCAGTTTCCTGTATGCGGGAATACAATTCTGCGCCGTCAATAAGAGCTGATATTTTATACAACTCACAAACATTCACAAACTGCCAGGTAACTAATTTTTGTTGTTGGTTCAGGAAAACTTCCTGCTCCTGTTCCCCAATGGCCTTTGCTTTATCAAATGCCTCGTTTTCGTCAGCGGCCTGTATCAGTCGCAACTGCTCGTCAAACTGGGCTGTGTGGTCACCTTCGCCACATACGATCCGGTATACTATTTTTGCCAGGAACCAGTTCATATACTAGGTATTTTAATGGTTGGGATGAAAGATTTTTATTAATAGCTTCTTATTTCAATGCCACCGAAGAAAGTAGTGCCGTTTAATATAACTACTTTGTCTTCATCATACTTGTTTTGAGGGGCGCGTTTGTCTTCAATGCCACCGAAAACGGCCACCATTTCAGAGCGTATCTGCCAGTGAGGAGGAACGATCAGTTTAGCGCCGCCAAATATTTGTACCATTTCAATTACAATATTTCCTTTAAAATCGGCATGGGTCAAATTGATCTCGGCACCACCGAATATGGATACTATGTCGCCGCCTTTGAAGTTTTTTGAATAGACCAGTTTTTTAACATTGCCGAAGATCGTAACCGCATCGAGCCAGTTATCACCTTTTATTGTGTCGGTTTCAGAAAGGGGGTTGATCGCGGTTGCCTGCGATTCAGTAATTGGCGATTCAGTGATTGGCTCTCCAGTAGTTGGTGTTTGCACGGTATGCGGCCATTTCTCCCAGTCCTGTTTGTCGTTCGTTTCCCGGTACCTGTTCCATTTTTCATGCCACCTGCGGTTACGGCGGGGGGCCAGTATGATGATAAAGCCTACTGCGATTATAAGCACCGGCCAAATGAAATGGTGAATGGGTACAGTGGGCCAGATCTTATCGAGCAGGAACACGGTGCCTACACCGGTAATAACAACCCAACCCGGATCGCGGAAAGCATGGCCGGCGCCGATCAGTAAACCGAATGCAATTAATATCATGGGCCAGGTAAAGAACCAGGCGGGAAATGGAACACCAAATTGTTTTAACAGTAAAAGCGTTCCTATACACAACAACAGCAAACCGGCCAGTACACTACCGCTTCTGCCCCGCCTTCTTATATGTTCTTTTCTTCTTTCCTGTCTGAGGGCTTTCCGCTGTTCCCTGAATGATTTGTCGCGCATCGATTAATAATTTTACACAAAGCTATACGCTCAAGCCTCAGCCAGCAAGCGCTGGCCGACAGACAGAATCTATAAGTCGGTAAAACCGGCTCTTTGACCGGTAAAAACGGCCCCCTAATTGAATTCATTGATATTCCGGGACAATTTGCTTCTGATGCGACTGAGTGTTTCCAGGGTCATGCCCAGGTAAGAAGCAATGAATTTAAGCGGAACCCGGTTCAGCAGGTCACTTTTGGTGGCAATAAAATGTTTGTATTTGGAGGTGGCTTCCATTAAGCGGGCAATAAAAGCTCTTTCCTCTGCGTCGCGGTAGTATTTTTCCAGGATTTTTCTGCCTATAATATTCGCCTCCGGAAAATGGTCAT
>DASUVL010000732.1:0-5106 GCA_036379015.1 Niastella sp. | reverse complement strand
AAACCAGCAGGTCGTCAACAATGCCGCCCTGGTCGTTGGGCAGGCAGCTATATTGGGCCTTGCCAACTGTTAATTTGGAAGCATCATTGGATGTAACGCGTTGAATAAGATCGAGCGCATGTTCTCCTTTCAAAATAAACTCGCCCATATGGCTTACATCAAACACGCCGGCATTGTTTCGAACGGCAGCATGTTCGTCATTTATGCCACTATAAGAAATAGGCATATTATACCCGGCAAACTCGGCCATTTTGGCACCAAGGGCAATGTGCTTTTGCGTGAAAGGAGTGTTCTTCATACAGTTTGTGTAGTTTTTGTTAGGCCGCAAAAGTAAAGAATCAATTGCCAATGGGCAATTGACAATTGACAAAGGCGAAGGTGAATGGTGATAAACGTGTCAGTTGCCGGTTTCCGGTTACAGGTTACCAGGCCCTTAATGCCAGCATGCCCGACATTGTTCGGTCTGTCACTGAATTGTACCCCCGGTAACTGGTGTCCGGTAACTGGTTACCATAAAAAAGAGGCCCTTAAAAGGGCCCCTGTTGTTCCAACTTCAACCCCGCCTGCTGCCGGCTACCGGATAAGCAGAGCGGCGGGGAGGGTTTATTATAAATTTTTCAGGACGGTACCTAACTTATTGCATTACAGGCCCAGCGTTTTATTTTTCGCCATTTACTTTCAACTTATTACTTACTACTACTCTATACCGGCATAGTTGGCCAGACGTCTTCTGCTGCTCATCATCATAATCATCAGGCACTGGCCGAAACCGACTTCAATTTAGCAGGGGTTGAATCAGTTTTAGGTGTTTGTTTGTGATAACGGTAACCACCGGTACTATCGCTATCTCTGTTTAACCGATCGCGCACATCATCTTCTCTCCGTTTCTTCTGTCTTATTTCTTCTTCAATCCGCTTCTTAACACTTTCTTCAATGTCCTCGTCATTATCGCGCTCTTTGTATTCGCCCCTGCTCAATGCTTCCTGGTCGAGCCTTGAAACCTGTTTGGGACCATCGGGTGTCATTATATAATCCCTCCCCGATTCAACCCTGTAGGTACGTTCCCAGGTATCTTCAATATCTAGACCGCCGCGATGGTTATACCGCACATCGAACCAATCGTATTTTGAAACGCTTCTATCCAACCGGAATCTTTTACCAACCGGAACCTGTAATATCAATAGTATCTGCTGATTCCGCCACCGCTCAGTTTTACTGATCGAAAATCCTTTGGGCAGAAATAAAACACTATCATTCTGAATGGTTGTGAAATTGATCTTTTCAGCAAGGTCACGGGCATTTACAGGATTTTTGCCCCGGCTGAACTTAACTTTTGTTATATGAAAGCTGCTATCGTTGCTTTTCACCACATCAACGCGCACTGTATTAAGCAGGATAGAATCGAGGTTGGCGCCAAATAATGGCCAATCTCCATCATCCCAATCGAACCAGTCGTTGCTGTAATAACGGTAATTGATACTATTGGTCGTTACGTCGAGGTACAATTTCCCTTTGCTGGGTTGCGTCATAGCAATATTCTCTTCTACAAAATTTCTTGATTTAAAACTGCGGAACACAGAACCGGTCAGCAAAGCAGCGCATACAATGCCAACAAACCATAAACTACCAAATACATATCCGAGATAATGATTTCTTGAACGCACACCCATAATACGGCGGATCAACCAGGTGATGAGTGCCACAATAGGAACACCCAGGAATAATAGTACGGTTAACCAGGCCAGTGAGTTCTGCCAGAAGCCTTCCAGTAAAAATTCTTTGAACGCCATTACCGGTACGCCCCCAAAAAGCAAGCCCACCAACACACCAAATAAGGCCAGGGCGATCATTCCAACAATAAATAAGAAGAAAGCCTTGAATAACACGCCCAGGATGTGAGCGATACCGCTCCCGGCGCCACGTGCCGCCGTAGAGGCTTCTGTGGTAAAGGTTTTAACCCGCTCGCTCTGGCCGAATTGTTTTGCCTGGTTACCAAACTGCTGAGCAGATTGTTTAATGTCATTTCCCCAGTTTTGCGCTCTTGATCTGAAACCCTCCAGGTCTTCCTTAACTGTATCACGAATAGAGTTCAGATCAACCCGCTCCCCCCGCATCTCCAGCTTCTCCGCAGCTGTAACGGCAATGGGTACCGCAATCCATAAAACAATATAGGTTACAAACAAGGTGCTCCCTAATGATCCGGTTACGATCCGGGGACCCATCCAGAAATCGAGATCACCCCACCACCAGTTAAATGGCCCCGATAACAACCCAATGATCAGCGGCAAAGCAAAGATCAGGCGGGGAACCCAGGTGCTGATATTAAAATAAGCGGCCAAACCACCACAAACACCTGCCAATACCTTGTCCTCAGAACTGCGATATAATCTTTTGGTAATGTTCGATTGAATAGATTGCGAAGGAACAGCGATCCATAAAATAAGATATACTAAAAAGCCCGAACCACCGGTAAAGAACAGCACCACAAACACGATACGCATGATCACGGGGTCAATATGAAAGTAATTCGCCAGACCACTACATACACCGGCTATAATTTTATCGTCGGCGTTACGAACCAGGCGGCCACGGGCCGGGCCGGTACTATACGAACCGCCGGTTGATTGGGATTGCTGGGAAGGACCTTGTTGCTGCGAACCGGTTCCTGCACTGGTTGAACCAGTGGTACTGGTACCGGTTTCTGCATCAAAATCTTCAGGGCGTCCCATGCTGGCCATTACTGCCTGTACATCCTCATCGGTGATGCAGGTAGCGCCTTTCCTTAATCTTTCTGAAAATAATTCAGCAATCCGGCTTTCGATGTCGTTGATAATTTCATCACGGCCTTCCTCGTTGGCAAAATACCTTCGCAAACTTTCGATGTATTGCTTCAAAATTTCGTAAGTAGGTTCCTCAATGGGAATTACCCTACCCTGGAAATTTATATTGATTACCTTTTTCATGGTGAATAGTGTTTGTTGGTTGAAGTTTTAGTTGTTGGGTTGGGTTGTTTCCGTAGGATATTCATTAGGATTGGTATCAGTAATAGCACCCGGACCGGCAGTTGATACCAGCGACTCTCGTTTACTGGCCAGGGTATTCACGGCATTGGCCAGCTCGTTCCACGTAGTTTCCAATTCTTTAAAAAACTCTTCCCCTTTTGGCGTCAGTGAAAAGTATTTGCGGGGAGGGCCCGAGTTACTCTCTACCCATCTGTAGGTTAGCATTTCTGCGTTTTTCAATCGGGTTAACAAGGGGTAAAGGGTACCCTCCAGGATCTGGAGATTGGCACCTCTCATTTCATCCACAATATCACTCGGGTAAGCTTCCCCGCGGCGAATGATTGAAAGAATGCAAAACTCCAGTATCCCTTTCCGCATCTGACTTTGGGTGTTCTCGATATTCATGGCTATTCTTTTTCAGACAAACAAACTGCCTGTTTCATATTGCTGTTAATAGAATTGTTTATTGGTGTCATGGGCTCTGCTTTAACGATCTGATATAAACCCAACAACTGAAAAATATTTTCAAAAGAAGCTGTTTCCCGTTGGCCTTTGATAATTATAGTATGATCATTTTTTTTATTGCCAGCCATAATTACTAAGTTATTGCGATTATCTTTTTCATCTACCACATTGTATTGTTTACCGCCTACAATCACCACCCTGGCAGGACTGCCCTTTTGCTGGTTCATTTTTGCGCCCAGTGTAAACAGGGCTATCAAAACGGCTATAATAATTGGAATTGGCATGGCTGATTGTGAAGCTGGGTTTATTCCCTTTCACAACACAAATATAAGGTGGTTTTTAGTACTATGCAACACACAGTACCATTCTTTTTATGGTAATGTTTATTAAACGCTAATAAGCTTAACCAGAAAGATATGACTATCAATGAGTTGATTTAAAATGGCGCCTTTTAGGAAATTATCGGGTTTGTATGAGTGGTTAATAAAGCAGGCTGAGTGGGCTCTGCCAGGATATACAAATGGGATTGCCCTACCCGAAAATGAGTTTTTGTGAGTTCCTTATATATTCTAATAAGGACCAAACAAAGACATAACAAAGACCTGACAAAGACTAGATAAGGATATTCTCTCTATTTGATCCTTTCTAAAGCTTTTTGAAAACCTTTTTAGTCTTTTATCTGAAATAATATAAACATAGCCCTGACATAATAAAAAATGGGCGGATAAGCCTGCCCGACCGGGTTTGCTTATCCGCCCAAAGAATTTTCCAATTGCAATTTCTGCAGTGCAGAAGCTTATGCTATTTTAAAAATGTACACAAATACTTAGTGCAGCGTGCAAACATTTTGCACCTGAAGGCGGCCATTACCTTCCACTACCAGGCTTACCGGTTTGGTTTGTTGGTTTTGACCGGTAAAGTTTAACTGTAACACATTGGAACCGGGTTGCAGCGGTATGCGTGTATATAATATAGTATGGGGTAAACTCTGCCAGTTGCGGGTATCGGCTTTTTCCGTAACAAAACTAAAAACCTGTATGGCCATTGCAATGGCCTCTTTTTCGTCTTTATTCTTATCGTCTTTTTTAGGCCGCGCTGCCGCTTCAGCCAGTTTCTTAATGGCCAGGCGACTAAGCGTTTTCGACATATCTTTTAAAAACCGCTCCTTCAATGTAGCAAAAGCCAGGTCATTGATGTTTTCGGCCTTTTCAAAGGAGTACTGTGCATTATTTACCGAAACCGTACCCTGGGTATAAAAAACAGGTTGCTCGAGGTATTTGGGAAACGCCACCCGTAATGAGCGGATATCTGCTGCCTTAATATTATCCACATTGAGATCTTTATCGAAAATAAAAGGAACGTTTACAGATCCGCTGGCATCGGTAAAATTAAAATTACCCAACCCATCTTTGGTCAACGAAAAGAAAAAACTCTGTTCCTGTTTTACAGGCGCCAGTCCGTTTTCCCAAAAAAGAACCAGTTCGCCGCCCGGCGCATTGGCAGCCGGTTGCAGGGTAGTGTTGAGCAATGATGAATAGTGTTGCACTTCTTCTATGAAACCATTTGCGGCAGCCGTGCGCAATACATCCTGCTTTAATTGATCGGGCAGGCTAACCCCGTACCATTTGTTATTATTCTT
>DASUVL010000731.1:0-7748 GCA_036379015.1 Niastella sp. | reverse complement strand
ATATAATGCTGTTATTTATAGCTTTAGATTTTAATTGGCTGTATCCATTTAATAGACTATCTTTAATATCAATTGAGTTTTACCATAAAGTAATTTAAACGATCATTGCTCTTTTAACTTTCGCTTTTGATACTTTTTGTGAGTGCTCAGTTCAATTTATCACAATTTAATTTTACAGTAATGAATTTGTACGTTTCAAATTTAGGGTTTCATGTTAATGATGACGACCTAATGAATTTATTTTCGGCTTATGGTACCGTTACCTCTGCCAAAGTAATAACAGACAGAGAGACTGGCAAATCACGTGGATTTGGTTTTGTTGAAATGCAATCGGACGATGAGGGCAAAAAAGCTATCGCAGGCTTAGAAGGTAAGGAATTAGAAGGCAGAAACATTTCAGTTTCTGTTGCAAGACCAAAAACAGACAAAGGCGGCGGCGGCGGCGGTGGAAATTTCTCTCGCAACCGTGGTTCTAGATGGTAGTAGTCTCTTGTATAAATACTTGATTAAAAACAAATAGATTTATACGAAACTGGCAAAGCCTTCAACTCTTGTGAGTTGAAGGCTTTTTTTTGTGGTGCCGGGTTATATTCTCACAGCAGCTACAACAGAGATGCGTGTTTCAGCCAACTGCCCAGATCTGCTTCGAATGCTTCTACATCAAAATGCCCGAATTTATATTTCTTTAAAACCGGTACCAGTTCGGCAAACATTTTGGCTGCTACAATGCGCTCACGTTGTTCCTGGGATAGTTGCTTGAACTGGTCCAGGTCAAGCATGATGTCCATATACAGCTTCTTCTCTTTTTTTGAATGCCGTATACGTTGCTTAATGTTCAATGCCGGGTTCTGGCACATGAGCACGATCGTTATGCCAGCCAGGGTATCGCCATAGTTGCGTTCCTCAAAAAAACGCTTTAACCCAAGGTCTGAGAACCTGAACAGTACTTTATCCAGTCCCGCATCCTGGTGCGCATCGCATAATAAGCTAAACCGCATACTACTATTTTATTTAACCATTTTATTTCCCGCAGGCAAAACACCGAAATAATACCGGTAATCCAAAATCCTGTTTTTTTCCCATTGCAATACCTGGGCTAACGTTCCGGTAAATTCAGTATGATAATATAAGCCGGCGCCTATATTATCCAGGAAGCTCTGCGAGTACCGGGTTTCAGGGTTCTTTGTAGTACCATATTTCCATACATCTCCTTTTTTTAAATCTACCCAACCTTGCGGCTCGGCAAAGCCACGTTGCATGACCGGGTATAAACCATCATCGGCCGCGCGCAAGGCGTATTGCTCATATTCAATACCTGCTTTAACGAAATTATTGCCATGTTCTACCAAATTAAGAGAGGTAATTTGTACGGCTTCCTTCATTACCTGTTGCTCTACTTCTTTCACCATTGCCTTTTCGGCCATTTTCATGGTTGTTTTGGCAGCACCTCTTTCCAAACTTCCACCTAACAGGTCGGTAGCGGCGTACACACCTGCCATGCCATAATTGCCGTCGTAAGCTTCCTTGGCTGCATCTGCAAATGGTATAAAACTGCTTACTATTTCACCTGTTGTTTTCACCACTTTTTCTACGGCATCGAATACAGGCTTTAGATGCTCCATGGCTTTCAAACCTTTGTCCAGGATTTGATTGAATGCCTGCTGTGCCTTCTGCTCGCCCGAGTTTCCTGAACCTCCCATGTTCGGCTTTTCGGGCAGATTTACTTTTGATAACGCATAATTGGCCATGTACCGGACCCATTGGGGCACACCCAGGTCGTGGGGATTGGGATCCATACCATCGGGATCGGTGAACCGAACCGGGTTATCATAGGCATAGTTATAAGGTGACCACCTTCGCATTTCATCTGCTTTCGGATCGAGTGTATGCCAGCGGGCGATCTGCGGATCGTACATCCGTGCGCCGAAATCGAGCCATTGCAATCCATCCGGATCACCGGCGTTGCTGAATTCATCGCGTTGCAGCTCTTTACCACCAAACTGGTATTGGTTGGGAAGCTTGCCGAATGCCTGACTGCAAAGGGCTTCCAGTCTGCCGCCAAAGGGATAATAATGTGTTTCCTCTAATATCTTTCCCCGTTCATGGGTAACCTGGAAGTTGTCGAAGTAAACCGATTCATTGGTTTCATTACTGAAATACACATACGCATAGCCGTTCTTTCCTGCCGGTATGGCTTCTTCCATGAACTTGCTGATGGTTCGTTTTAAATGATCGGAGATGTACTCAACCGGGAATATGCGACTGCTTGCCTGGTCAAATTTGAACTGTTCATTAAAGAAAACGACGTTGATGTAGGCCTTGGGCGCCTGGTTGGCGCCGTTGGTGGCTGCGGGCGCATTTAGGAACGAAAGCAGGGCAACATCGCTGTTAAGCGTACTGGTAACGGTGTTTACCGCGCCTTTAATAAGACCGGAGGGTTTATTGCTGATACCGAGGGCGGTCAGCAGGCTCGATACTATGCTTTGCCGGCCATTGGCGCCGGTATTGTTAGCGTTCACTACATCGTACCAGTAATCAACCCGTACATGAAGGCGATCGCCTGCCATTACCTTCAGCAGCTTGGCTGCGCCAATAGCGCCGGTGCTTTTCTTCACCAGCATGGCATACTCATTGGTATCGCCTGCTGCGGGTGGGTTATACGTTTTATACGCTGCCGGCCACGTTGTTCGGGCGGTGGTAACGGCAATGGAATTACCGGTGCGGTTCTCATACTGCACATCCTGGTTCTGCACGGGCACTGAGCCTGCCGCCCCTTCAAAATGTAACAGGGTGTATGGATCGGTTTGCACTTCTTCCGTTAACACCATCCGGGTGTTACCCAGGTTATCCTGCAGTAAGTAATCAAATTCATAACTGCCTACAGTGCCGGTTACCGGTTTTATATACCGGATGCGTCCTTCTTCATGAACGATCAGCTGCAGCGTATCGTTGTTGTATTGAGCCCCGCTGATATACAGGATGGTTTTAAGCGGACGGCCGGTTTCGTTTACTTTTTTAGCCAGCTTGTTACCACTGGCATCATATACGTATTCAATGGTTCCCCTGGTGGCGCCTGTACTGTCTGTAAAAGTGATGATGCCGGGCAGGTTCAAATGATTATACGCGACACTTGTTATTCGTTTGTTCTTATCGGCAACCAGGTTGCCATTGTCGTTGTACGTATAGTCATTGGCTGTGGTATTGAGGTCGGTGAAATCTCCCAGCTTATTACGGGCAGTGCCAATGGTACTGTCCTCGGTCACCGCCAGCAGTTTATTGCTTAGTCCGCTATTTACGTAGGTATAATGAAGTTTGTCAATGGGTGCAGACGCTGTGAGTTTAAAAGCATTCTGGTAAAGGCTCAGGATATTGCCATTGGCATCGTACCCTATATTATTGCCATGTTCCGGTGCGCCATATACGCTGAAGTCGATCACGCTGTTCGTCCAGGTAGCGCCGCTGGTATTCTGCGTGAAATTAGCTCTGACAAGCCGGTTAGGATTATCGTACAGGTAATCGTATTTGCGGGCAATGCCATCGCCTTTGCTGCGCCAGGTGGTTCCGCTGGCATTGCCGTTGTAGCGCAGATTCTGGTAACTGGCGCCAGCAGCCACCGCTGTTGCCTTGTCATAACCCAGCTCAAGACCAAAGTGTTTGGCGGTATTGGCGCCACTTACATAATCTTTATTAATACCGGTGATCCAACCGCGCACATTGTATTCCAAGTCCTGGGTTTCTATGGGGCTGGCGACCTGGCCCAGTTTTTTGCTTTTGAGGGTGCCCAGGTCATTGTACTCATAGGTAGCAATGGTTTGCTGTGCTTTGCTACCTGCAATGGCGCTGATCAGGCGTTTTTCAATTTTGGTTACCTGTCCACCATGATTATAAGTAGTGAAAGTGATCACTTCATGCAACTGCGTATTGGGATTGCCTTTCTGTTGACGCAGGTGAGTGGAGATCACTTTACCTGAAAAATCATATTGGGTGGTTATTATATCGGTGCCACCGGCAAAGTGTTTCGTTTGGATTTGAAGAGGGCGGCTATTGTTATCATAAAAATTAACTGAGATATTCGCCATCCCACTACTGTTCAACAGGTAGTATTTCACACCGGTTTGCAGGCCTGTTACCTGCGTGCTTTGGGTCAGCGGCTGCGCATACGGGTAAACCGAATTGCTCGCCGTCCGCAACCGGCTATCATATGTATTGACTTTGGCGCTGCTCACGCCTTGTGCAGCACACCAGGTATAATCATCAAACCAGGCTACTGAAAGGTATTCGGGCGTAGTGAGTACGGGAAAGCTGCGATCGGTAGTATAGCCATTGGGTTTTGCATTGTCCCTTACTTCAAACCGGCTAATCGTGGCCATGCTGCTGTCAGCAAAAGCCTGCATCTGAGCCTGCGTTAAACGGGTATTGTCAGTGAAGAAACCGGTAATAACCGGTCTGTCGTGACCGTCGTACTTGGTAAAGATCCATTTATTGGTTTTGCGCAACTCCGCATCCTGTGTCAACACAATGCGGTCCCACCGGTCATACACAATATAACGGGCCTTCGCACCGGGTAACCTTTTTTCCACCAATCTGTTCAGCCGGTCGTACTTGTATTCAAAACAAAATTCAGGCACGATGGCGGTATTTGTATACAGGTTCCAGGTAGCGTTCTGTACCAGCCACTCCACGGCTTTGGGTTGAATGACCAGGCTCAGATTCGTATACTCATCGTATACATAGTAAGTGCACAACCAGCCTGCATGGTTTAGCGAGGGAGTATCGGCTGCCTGTATTTTGCGAAGGATAACTTTGTCTTCCTTGTCCTTGTATTCTATCAGCTGCTTGCCATCTTCATTGGTTGTAATATTCTTGAACAGGACGCCGGCGGCATAGGCTGTTGTACTGGTATAGGTACCCGTGCTGGTTACATTCCAAATGCGTACGGCGTCGGTGGCTTTATTGGTTTCGTACTGCAACGCTACACCCCGGTTGCTACCGGTCCAACTGGCGCCTGGTGCACTCGTTTTTAACACCCGGCCATTAGGCGCTGCTTCATACTGCGTTTTCGTGTAGAAATTCGATTCACCCGGGAACTGAGCAGCATTATAGCTTTGTTGTTCTGTAAGCGGGTTGGTTTTGAAATTACCATCCGTACCGGCCGATGCATAGGACATGTATTTAAACACTTCCCGTCCGTAGGGATCGTATTGAACAGGCTGCACCACATCCTTCACCGCCACACCGGTTCCCTGCTGTTTCGATACTTTTTGTTCCAGTCTGCCAAGGCCGTCAAAATATTCCGTTACCTGTGAAACATCGTTTACACCTGTGAGTGCATACCCGGCTCCGGCGTCTGTTACCAGGGGTTTGTTTACAATACGGGTGCGGATAAAGTTCCTGTTCACCGTTTCGGGCGAACCACTATATATCACAAAGGTTATTACGTTGGTGTAGGCGGTCTCTATTCCACAGATCGTTCTTCTGCGGTACGAGGCGGTGGCCGTTTGATTGCCGGGTGAATAATCAGGGCTGGTGGCGTTGGCAATATTGGTCCAGGTAACACCGGCATTTACCGATCGCTGCCACAGGTATGCATACGTTCCACCACAATTGCCGCCGGTAGAAGTGGCGCCGGTGATCACCCCGGGCGATGTGTTCACCAACAAGTTCAGTACTGGAGCCTGAATGGTACCCGCCTGCAGTGTCGGCATTACCGTAATGAGAATGTCACTGTATCGGATTACGCCGCTACAGGTAACCCTTCTGCGGAAGTACGTATTAAAAACCAGGTTACCCGGTGTATAGTCTGCCGCTGTAGCCCCGGGAATATCGGTGTACGAGGAAGGGCTTCCCAGGGTCTGCTGCCATTGGTACTCATAAATGCCTCCGCACATGCCGCCCGTAACCGCGCCGGTAATAATGCCCGGACTGGTATTAAATGTAATGGTACCGGAAGCTACGGCCAGCGCGCCGGAAGTTAGTATCGGAAAAACATTCACCGCTACCGTATTGGTATAACCGGTTTCCGCGCTGCAGATCACCCGCCGCCGGAAATATTTGGTAGCGTGTATTGTCGATGGCTTATACCAGGCATTGGCAGCACCGGCAATATCTGTGAAGGGGCCTGAGGCATTATCTGCCGACTGCCATTGATATTGGTAGTTTCCTGCACAAACGCCACCGGAAGCTGCAGTGCCTTTCAATGTATCTGCGGCTACGTTCGTATACACGTTCTGACTGACAGGTGTAACTGTGCCGGGAACCAGGGGGGCTGTCACGTACACCGACGCAGTATTGGAATAAGCAGTAACAAAACTGGTTGTAGATGACCGCCTGAAATACGTTGTTTGCGTTAATCCTGCAGAGAAACTCAGGTTCAGGCCCGTTGCCCCGCTAATGGTGGTCCAGTTCGCATTATCGGTTGATTGCTGCCACTGATACGAATAGGTAACGGCGCCACAGCCTCCGCCTGATGCCGCCGGGCAAATGATGGTGGCCGGTATGCTATTAGCTGCGATCTGCTGGCTGCCGCCTGATGAAATGGTTGCACCGTTCAGCGGGTTATATAAATTTATGGAGACCGTAGAGCTGCCAATATTGGTATTGGCGGATATTGATCCCGTACTTCCGGTACCATTCCACAATACTTGTATCGACGGCAAAGGCGTGCCCGATATACAGGTACTATTATTGGAAACAATAATGCCGCCGGATACACACCATTGTATGTTGGTTGTTGAATTCCAGTTCCCGGAAAGATAATATCCTTGTGTACTTCCTCTGGCTACACAGGAGGATGAATAAGTAATAGTTACCTGTGCATAGCCGTTAACGGCCATACAGCTTGCAAGCAATATTAGCAGATGTACATAGGAAAGGCTCAATAGCCGGCTGATCCTTTTCATATAATTTGTTGACGTAAACAGTTAATAATGGAATCGCATATCAGTTATTCCTGTAATTGTATTCGATCATTTTTACGATGTTGTTGTTATGGTCTCTGATCACCTTTAGCCGGTTCAGCTCATCGTATTCATAATACGTAACCAGCCCTCGTTCATCGCATTTCGTGGTCATGCCTACCTGTGGTTGATAAGTGTAGGTGGTCATAAATGCATCCTGCGGGTATAAGCGCACTTCATCTATAAGCAGGTCGGCAGTACCTGCCGTGAATCCGGAACTACCGGCTGAAATGGTGATCAGTTGTTCCTGGTACACCCAATTACCGCCGGTTGCCGGTTTTTGCCACCACGATACTCTGTAATTGCCCGGCTTGCGGTTTGTATTGATTGTATAAGGCCCCCTCACACATTGCTGACCGGTTTTACTATCCCTTACAAACCCACTGGTAAGCTCTTCGAAGCTGGTATGAAAGAAATTGTAAGTAGTGTTTTTTACCTGGTAATTGGAAGTAACATCTACCCGTATCATGTTGGTACTGGTACCGGGCGATATAACAGCGGCGGAAAAATAGTAGGTGTTGGTGCCATTGGGAAATGTAACTGAGCCTGTAACGGTAATGGTAGTGTCCTGATAAAAAACACGTTCATACAAAACACTTCCGGCGGTATTCCTTAGCATTACGCGCACCGAGCCATTAAAGGTACCACCGCTGGTGACGATAGGCATAAAGCGGATGGAAAAATTATAGGTTTGCCCATAATTGGTAGTAAAAGAATCATAATTCAGGGTTGTGTTACTTGTAAGATCGAGAAAGCTACCCACGTTATGCGGATAGGTAGAATAACTGATCG
>DASUVL010000730.1:0-5032 GCA_036379015.1 Niastella sp. | reverse complement strand
GAGCAAAGTTGTTCTCCGGCTCATTAGCAATTATTTTTTGGAGCATAAGGATCAGATCAATGCTTACCAAAAGGATGAACAGCGTATTTAAATATTTGTGGGTTTTATCAAGATCTACTTTTTTCTTTTTACAGTACAGCGAAAAAACAAAAAGGCAGATCAATAAAAAAGGCAATAAAAATGTATAGGAAGAAATGATGTGTATGAACGGAATGGCCTTAAGAAAATCATGTATAGCGCCAAAAAAGAAAAATATTATTAGTAACCAGGTGGCCCAAACACCTCCTTTTGTAAGAGACTTGAACATCAGTTTACCAGTTCCCAATAACAAGGCGGCCAATAAAACATAATACAGAAAAAATTCAATAACTGTTTGTGTAGGCAGCAGCCGGAAGTATCTATTGACTACGTGTAAAACAAAAAATGCGGGTAACAAAAAAGTGTGAAAAGGGAATTTCTTTATGCCAGTCAAATTCATTAAGTGTATATTAATTATCTTTTCTCTTCATGTGATATAGTATCCGGTGTGTGCCCGGTACCTTTTTTTTGCTGATCACCTCGAAGTATTGCAGGAACAAATTTTCAAACGCGGTTGTGGTGTAATCGGGAAACGTATCGGGCCGGGTTTTCAGCATTTGTTGTACTTTCTCATCTTCTTTAGGTACAAATTCAATGATCAGCTCGGGCGCAATCTGGTTAAAATACGCAGCCAGCACGGGCAATGAAATATTTTTTCCTATGACCAGGTGATGAACCAATGCCAATGCGGCTACCAGGTCGGTTTTAATACGATCGTGAAAAGCGGCGCGTTCCTGGTTGTGAAAGCCAATGGCAGGGGAGGGGTTGGCGATATCCAGGATAAGTGGCAGAATGTTCTGAATGTTATTTTTCTTTACCTCATGGTATAACCTCGAAATACAGCGGTTATCCGCATCTGTAGCAATCACCTGCATTTGATGGCTTGCAAATAACCGGGAGAAATAACCATCGTTAGCGCCAAGGTCAAGTACGCTGCGCGCCTTACTGTTCTGGCAAAATGCCCGTACGATCGTTTCTTTCTCCTGCAGGTATTCTTTACTCAGGATCGTATCCTCGTAATAATTGCTCCAGGTCGTTTTATACGTTTTATTATTTGGAAAATTGGTAATGATGTTGGTCAAATGACTGATCACATCCAGCAGTTTCTTTTTGCTGAATGCTGCCGTTTGTTTATTGGCCCGGTTACTTGTTGATGCAGTATGTTGCAGGTAAACATGCAACCATACGCCCAGGCTCAGGCGGCTTTTGAGCGGTAATAGTTTGGCAACAAAGTCAACCGGGATACCATCGATATATGTGCTGAGTATTCTTTGTATGTCGGTCTTTAAGTAGTGTTCGAGGTATAAGGGGAACAGAAAACATTGACAGAACTGGCGGTAAGCGATCCAGGGTTGTTTGGAATTGTATGTATCAAACGACAGGGTATCGATGAATACCGGCCGTCCTTTATGGAATTGTATGTTATACGGCGTGGCGTCTTTTAATATCATGCCATGCTGTAAGGCTGTTTTTAGCACCGTAAGGGTAAGCAGGGCTGCATCCTGCAACTGTTCAAAACACCATTCATATGGGTAAGAAATGTGTTGCACCGGTTCGGGCTGCAGGGTGGTGTACCATTCGGGGGTATTGGTCAGGTTTTTGGCCACTTCCTCATGGGCAATAAGCCGTTGGTGGCTCACCAGCTGTTTATACAAGCCAGAATCCATCAGTTGGCGGTATTGCGCGGCATAGTATTGATTTACCTGCCGGTAAATATTGCCTCCTGATTCAAAAACAAAACCTGAAGGGTCTTTAAACGATGAAGGATGGCGCGTATAGGTTGTCATTTAGCAATATCCTCTCCCTCTGTGTCCTCTTTTTTTGGCTTGTAGAAAAATGCCTTGATCTTCCACCAAAGCCCCTTGAAATAGAATAACGCCCCTAAAACGGCGGCAATAATTACCTGTATAAGATAGCTACCGCTGCCCGGATCAACGTATAATAAGATGCATGTTTGTATCACAGGTAATTCAGGTTTGTTTTAGGCGTTAAAGTTAATAAAGTCTCGTACATTAATTTAATGGTTTGCTCTATATCGCTTTTATGCAGCATTTCAACGGTTGTGTGCATATAACGTAATGGTATAGAGATCAAAACGGACGGGCAGCCGTCATTGGCATAGGCAAATGAATCGGTATCGGTGCCGGTGCTGCGCGAAACCGTGCGCATTTGTAACGGAATATGGTTCTTTTCTGCCACTTCCTCTACCAGTTTCAGCAGTTTGTTGTGTACTGCCGGCCCGTAAGCAGGGGAAGGCCCTTTGCCGCAGGCTACATCGCCTTCAATGATCTTGCTTATCATGGGCGTATGCGTGTCATGCGTAACATCGGTAATAATGGCCACATTGGGTTTTATGCGCCGGGCAATCATTTCGGCACCACGTAAGCCAATTTCTTCCTGTACCGCATTAACAATGTATAAGCCGTAAGGCAATTGCTTTTTATTTTCTTTCAACAGGCGGGCTACCTCGGCTATCATAAATCCGCCAATGCGATTATCGAATGCGCGGGCAATGTAATAGTCATTTGCCAGTTCATCAAAGCCGTCCTGGTAGGTTACCACAGAGCCAATATGAATACCCAGGTCCTCCACTTCTTTTTTATTGCGGGCCCCGGCGTCGAGGAACAGGTTCTCTACCTTGGGTTGCGGGTCCTTGGCCTCGGGGTTATGCAGGCGGGTGTGAATGGCCGGCCAGCCAAAAACGGCTTTTACCTGGCCTTTCTTCCCATGAATAAATACCCGTTGCCCAGGGGCAATCTGGTGGTCGACCCCGCCATTGCGTTTCAGGTATATAAAACCTTCGGGGGTAATATAGTTTACAAACCAGCTGATCTCATCGGCATGGGCTTCAATAACCACCTTGAACTCAGCATTGGGGTTAATTACGCCTACAGCAGTGCCATAGGGATCAACAAATGTGGTATCAACCAGTGGTTTTATATATTCTAACCATACTTTCTGTCCGCCGCTTTCAAAGCCAACGGGCGATGGGGTATTGAGATAATTTTTGAGGAATTTAAATGACTGTTCAGATAACTTGGAGGCAGCAGAAGCGGTCGTTTTACTTTTAGCCATATTTACAATATTAAAAGGTAAAGTCCTGTTCTATATATGATAAAATTATTGATTTAATAGGCGCAAAACTACTTATTTGGGATGAATATCGTTAATAACGATGAAAACATCATCAATCCATCCAGCACAAAATAATACAGGTAGTCGCTGAAGTTCTTCTTGGCTACCGGGTACAGAACGGCTACTATAGCGCCGGGAATAAGCAAGAGAACAATGGTAAGGGCCGAAAGTTCGTAGAAATACAATAGGATAGTGCTTACCGCAAACCCCAGTATTGAAATCGTAAACAGGTTGTTGATGCCTCTTTCGTTAAAATACGTTATCATACTACGGATACCCGCATTTTTGTCATAATCCCGGTCGCGGTAATCGAAAATGATACAAATGGCATAAATGAGCAGGAAGCGGCTTACACAAAATAGTAAGGCTGCTATGTTCCAGTGGTGATTGTCAATGGCGATGGGTAAAAAAGTGGTTACATACATCCATACAAAGGCGAGGAACATGGTTTTGCCTACGGCTATTTTACTTAGCCAGGTAAATGGCCCGAATTGTAATTTAGGGGCAGAATACAGGAAGGTAAGCAATGCCGCGCCTCCCAGCCAGAACCAGTGTTGAATGAAATGAAAAAAATACCAGACGGAAATAACACCGCCAATAGCGGTTAATAGCAGGTGCAGGGTGGTATGTTGTATTGTCCATTGCACCCGCTCGTTTTCGCTGGTGGCATTGGCGCTCAGGTACCAGTGAAAGTTATAACTGCAAAGGGTTGAAAAGAATACAAATACCAGGTAACCGGTAATATCATACTGCAAATGAAGTAACTGATTGGTTTGAATGACCATCAGCAAGGCGCAACCGGCAATAAAACAACTGGTGAACAGGAACCAATCAAATAAATATTTAAACATCCTTCAGCACGAATCTGCAGGTAAAAAATGAATGTGTAACTGGATATTTATTACTTAGCGTTCAATGATAACAAGTCCGCTTTCTACGGTGTCGCTAACATTTTGTGCTTTATCCCGCATGGCAAATCTGAAAATAAGTGAATCCGGAGCTGGGGGATTACCAGGGTCATCAGCAGATTTGGCATAGAGTTCGAAATCGAGCGTAAGTCGTATTGTTCCTTTTGTTTTTTTAGGTACATCTCCGGGTAATGGCAGCCAAAAGCTGTCGCGCAGGGTTTTGCCCACTTTCTTCTGGTTGATGCGTATTTTCCTTACAAATATTGCTGAATCTGTTGCCAGGTCTCCTTCTTTATCAGTATACTCCAGATCAATAACCAGGGGAACGGAATTCTTAGGCAGCGGACTGGGACCGATTGATTTTATTTCGATGATAGGTTTGGTCTCAAACTTATCTTTGCTGCAGGCAACGAACAGTAAAACAAACAGAAATAAGGAAAGTGCGCTATATAAAACAAGCTTTTGCATATGTTTTAATTATCGTGTACAAATTTATAAGCCAAAAGTCTGCAATAAATTTATGAATTGTGAAATCGAAGATAAAATTTTTACGGTTGAACCGGCTGATTTTGAACAACTGGCGCTTGAGGTCTTCCAATTTCAGTACAATAATAATGCTATTTATCAGCAATACGTACATGCACTGTCAATAGTTGGGTCCAGGGTGCGGTCTGTTGACCAGATCCCTTTTTTGCCTATCCGTTTTTTTAAGACCGCCGATATAAAAACCACGGTTTTTGAACCGGAAGCGGTTTTTGAGAGTAGCGGTACTACACAAACCGTAAACAGCCGGCATTATGTAAAAGATATAAATATATACCGGCGCAGTTTTTTACAGGCCTGGGAGCAGTTTTACGGACCTGTGCAGGACTGGTGTGTGATCGGGCTATTACCTGCTTACCTCGAACGTC
>DASUVL010000729.1:0-9824 GCA_036379015.1 Niastella sp. | reverse complement strand
TTTTATTCCCATAGGTACGGGGTTCCAGGTAAATCTTTTTGATGAAGCCTACTTTGTTTTTAATACGCAGTACCGTATAGCTGTAACTACCACCACGGTCAGTAATCATTTCTATTACAGCATTGGCATTGCAGGGAATATAGGGAGGAAGAAGGAAGCGAGTCGTTCTGTATTGCCTGAAGATTAATGAGAATGTCGAATATCAAATATTGAATGTAGAATGTTCAAGTGAAAAAATACAGAATATCGAATGCTGAACGTGGTATTCACTTCAACATTCGATATTCGTTATTTAATATTCAATATTTTATAGAACTCCCTTTGTTGAAGGTAAATAATTCGACAGCGGATCTCTTTTCACGGCCATGCGTATGGCTTTGGCAAATGCTTTAAAGATAGCTTCTATTTTATGATGTTCGTTATCGCCATGACACTCGATATTCAGGTTGCACCGCGCGGCATCTGAAAACGATTTAAAGAAGTGAAAGAACATTTCAGTCGGCATTTCGCCTATCCGTTCCCTTTTGAATTCAGCATTCCAAACGATCCAGTTACGGCCGCCGAAATCGATTAATACTTTTGCATCGGCTTCATCCATAGGTAAAGCAAAACCGTACCGTTCCATACCGCGCTTATCAGCCAGTGCTTTACCAAAGGCCTCACCCAGTGCAATACCGGTATCTTCAATGGTATGATGTTCATCGATGTGCAGATCGCCGTTGGCGCGAACGGTAAGATCCATTTTGCCATGCCGGGCAATTTGATCTAGCATATGATCAAAAAAACCAAGACCGGTAAAAATGGCTGCTCTGCCACTTCCATCTACATTCAGTTCAATCTTTATCTGCGTTTCGTTGGTATTACGTTCATGCACAACCCTGCGCAATCCCAGCTTCAGGTATTCATAAATGGCGCTCCATAACGTGGTTTCCAGAGCTATTACCGGACGCAGTTCCGCTACTTTATCCTTTATTTCACCGGCGCCCAAATTGGGGTCAAGGTTTAACCAGATGGCTTTGCAGCCCAGGTTTTTAGCCAGCTGCACATCGGTGATGCGATCCCCAATTACATAAGAGTTAGCGATATCATATGCCGGGTTATTGAGGTATTGCGTAAGCATGCCCGTGCCGGGTTTACGGGTGGGCGCATTGTCTTTTGGAAATGTTCTGTCAATATGCACCGCGCTGAAATGAATGCCTTCGCCTTCAAGACTTTTCATCACCAGGTTTTGCAAGGGCCAGAAGGTGTCTTCCGGGAAAGATTCCGTGCCCATTCCATCCTGGTTGGTAACCATTACCAATTCATAATCCAGCTCGCGGGCGATCCGGCCCATGTATTCAAACATGTTCGGATAAAAAGTAAGCTTGTCAAAAGAGTCTAACTGATACGTGGGAGGTGCTTCGTTAATTAACGTTCCGTCACGGTCAATAAATAGAATGCGTTTCAAAGTGTTATTTTAAGAGTTCAATTTTTATTTCAGCTTTACGCGCATGGCTTTTACTTCTGCAAGTGTAACCATGCTGGCCTTATTGCCAAAGCTATTACGAACATAGGTTAATACGTCGGCAATTTCCTGGTCGGTTAAAGTTGTTTCCATAGGTGGCATGGGATTATGAAATGAATCTCCGTCAATGATAATTTCACCACCTTGTAATCCTTTCAAAATGATCTTTGTCAGGGCCTTCTTATCGCCCAGTACCCATTTGGTTTTTACCAACGGCGGGTTCATGTTCGGCACGCCGCTGCCATCAGGTTGATGACAGGCCAGGCAGGTTGATTCATATACGGTTTTACCTCTTGCAATAGCAGCCTTTAAACCGGCTGGTTGTTGCATGGCAAAAGCGGTGGCGATAAAGAAAACAAATACTATGAACATTACTTTTTTCATGCGAAAGTTTTTTATTTTTTAATTAGGTCGCATGGAATTTGCCATAAAATTTTCATCGCTGTTGCTGAAGTTTGCTCGAAAATTTTATGGCTCATTTCATATGAGTATATTAACTGTGTTGGTTGGATATAATTCCATCATTGTGATTGGTCGGTTGACGGGATATTCTTTTTTTGCGTTGCACCGGCAACACCCGGTAACAATTATTTACTATAGTTCACTTTCCAAACCGTACCATTGTTATCATCGGAAATATACAGCGAACCATCGGGGCCCTGGGCCAGTCCGCAAGGACGGTATTTTGCTTTTCCGGTTGATGCGCCACTGGTGAATCCGGAAAATCCATCAGCAAATACTTCCCATTTGCCGGTTGGCATACCGTCTTTAAAGGGCACAAATACAACAAAGAACCCGGCTTGTGGCTCGGGAGCCCGGTTCCAGGAGCCATGAAAGGCAATAAATGCGCCGTTCTTATATTTTGCAGGAAACTGATTGCCGGTGTAAAACAACAATGCATTTGGCGCTAAATGGCCGGGAAACTGTACAATTGATTTTACTTTATCGGCACAGCGGTCTACTTTCTTGCGATCCCCGCCATATTCAGGATTCAACAGTTTTTGTTGTTTGTCATTATCGTAATAGCAGTATGGCCAGCCGCAATCTGCTCCTTTTGATACGCGGAACAATTCTTCAGCCGGATTTTCTGCGCCTTCTTTTTGACTGAACAGATCAGGATAGAACTGGAATAACATATCACGGCCATGTTGCATAACGTATAGTTGATTCACTTCGGTATTCCAGTCGAGCCCCACTACATTGCGCAAACCGGTAGCATAGCGAACGCCTTCTGCATAAGATTGGTTGGTTTTATCGGCTTTAAACTGCCATATACCACCTGCTTTTTCAAGAATAGGGCAGGGGTCCTGGCCGGGCGAACCTTTAACGCGGTCCTGCACCTGGCAGCAGTTGGAAGGGGCGCCAATGTTTACATAAATATTCCCTTCGTTGTCTAATGCCAGCGATTTTGAATTGTGCTGGTTGTTGTTAACCAGACCGGTAACGATCTTTTGTTCGGAGCCAATATCAACCGCACCGGTTTTTTCATTGATCTTGTAGCGGTATACTTCGTCATTAGAAGAAGCATACAGGTAACCGTTGCTGATGATAATACCAGTTCCTACATAATTGCCAAAGCCGTTTGTTTCGTCTGCTTTGCCATCGCCATTGGTATCGTGCAAACGGATAATGCCTTTGCCATCTTTCAATTTTTCCAGCTTTACAAACACATCGCCATTCGGCGCAACGGTAAGGTGCCGGGCTTTTCCCAAACCACTGGTAACAACTACAGATTTAAAACCCTGGGGCAACGTAATAGGCGCTTCGTCTCGTGTAACATGACCTGTCGAAGATGATGCCACCCTGGTGGTATCATTGCCAAATGCAGTAACCGCGATAGCTACTGTAAATGCAAGTATCAACGTTTTTTTCATTATGGAATGTTTAATAGCTTTTATTAAGCAGGTTTTAAAATTACTGTTTTGCTACCTATTTTATCAGGATGGGTTCCAGCTTTTCATAGCATTAACAACGGAAACGTTTTCTGACGGCGTTCCAACTGTGATCCGTAAACATCCGGCACACAATTCCACACTGCTCCGGTCACGCACCACAATTCCTTTCTCCAGTAAATACTTATACATCGCTTTGGGCTCAGTTACCTGTACCAGTAAAAAATTAGCATCTGAAGGATATATCTTTTGAACTACCGGAATTGTTAACAGGTCTTTGGCCAGCAGATCGCGTTGGGCAACTATTTCACGGATCATATCATTTACCTGTCCTACTTCTTCCAACGCCTGCAGGGTTAGCTCCTGAGATGCCTGGTTAATATTATAAGGCGGCTTGATCTTATTCATCACATGAATGATCTCCTGTGATGCAAATGCCATACCCACGCGCAGGGCTGCGAGGCCCCAGGCTTTTGACAGGGTTTGCAAAATAACCAGGTTGGGATAATCATTCATCTCCTGGGTAAATGAACGGAAACGGGAAAAATTAATATATGCTTCATCTATTACCACAATACCGGCGTAATTATTTAATATAACCTCTATGTCATCCCGGTTTAATGAGTTTCCGGTAGGGTTATTGGGCGAGCATAAGAAGATTATTTTAGTGTGATCGTCGATGCTTTCTTCAATCGCCGGCAGGTTTAACTGGAATGCGGGCGTGAGCGGTATCTTTTTTATGTCAACATCATTGATGTGCGCGCTTACTTCATACATACCATACGTAGGCGGGCAGATCAGGATATTATCTTTACCGGGCTCGCAAAAAGCACGCATTAATACATCAATGCATTCATCGCTTCCATTGCCTAAAAAGATGTTTTCAACAGGAACTCCTTTTATGGATGCTAATTTTTCTTTTACTTTTAGCTGCATTGGATCAGGATACCGGTTATACCACCTGGTGAGCGGTGAACCAAAACTGTTTTCATTGGCATCCAGGTATGTATCGGCGGCTCCTTTGAACTCGTCCCGTGCCGATGAATAGGGCACCAGCTTTTTTATATTTTCCCGTAATAAGCTATTCAAATCGAAAGTCATATTATGTTTTTATCGTGAAACGTGAAACGGCAATCTGGAATAAGACGATAAAAAGTAGTGCAACTATAAAATAAAGATTGTAGTTGTAACTATTTTTTAGACGAACCGAAGCTTCAAACTACAAACGACCCACCAACGTTAAAGCTACGACGGGCGTAGCAGTTTCTCCCTTTAGGGGTAGGGGGTTACAACCGTACTTTTACCGCGTTGGCATGCGCTTGTAACCCTTCTGCTTCTGCCATGGCTATAACTGTTTTGCTGATATTATGCAAGCCTTCCTGGGTTAATTGCTGGAAGGTGATCTTTTTTACAAAACTATCTACGCTTACGCCGCTGTATGCTTTGGCATAACCATTGGTAGGCAGGGTATGATTGGTTCCACTGGCATAGTCGCCTACGCTTTCAGGAGAATAATGACCCAGGAACACGGAGCCGGCATTGATGATCTGTTCGGCCATCTGTTCTGCATTATTACAACTTAATATTAAATGCTCGGGCGCATATTCATTCAACAGATCAAGGGCCTCCGCCTCGTTGCTTACCAGAATGAGTTTGCTGTTGGCTAATGCTTTTAATGCAATATCTTTTCTCGGCAATTCCTCCACCTGTTTGTTTATTTCCTGTTCAATGCTGTTGATCACTGCCTGTTCACAGCTTATCAGCACCACCTGGCTATCGCTGCCATGTTCAGCCTGGCTCAGCAGGTCGGCTGCTACAAAAGCTGCATTGGCTGATCCATCGGCATACACCGCTACTTCGCTGGGACCAGCGGGCATGTCAATAGCCAGTCCATCCTGTTGTACCAGTTGTTTAGCACAGGTCACATATTGATTGCCTGGTCCGAATATTTTTGAAACAGCAGGAATGGTTTCTGTGCCATACGCCATAGCACCGATAGCCTGAACGCCACCCACCTTAAACACTTTGGTAATGCCCACTGCTTTGGCTGCGAATAAAATGGCAGGATGCAGTTGTCCATTGGCATCGGGTGGCGAACACAGAATTATTTCTTTACATCCGGCGAGTTTTGCCGGAATGCCTAACATCAATATAGTAGAAAACAGCGGTGCGGTGCCACCGGGAATATACAATCCTACTTTTTCAATGGCCACGTTTTTGCGCCAGCATTGCACGCCCGGCATGGTTTCTATCACCTCGGGGGCGGTGAGCTGCAATTTGTGAAATGTTTCAATATTTACTTTGGCAGAAAGGATCGCTGCTTTCAGTTTGGCATCCAGCGCTTTTTGAGCGATCATAAACTCATCTTCTGCTACCATCAGATCGTTGATAGTAGCTTTATCAAACTGCTGCGTGAATTTTTTTACCGCAACATCGCCCTGTTGTTTTACTTCCTGCAAAATGTTTTTTACAGAACCTTCTAACGCTTCCACATTCATTACCGGCCGTTGTAGCAAAGCCTTCCATTCGCTCCGTATTGGATATTGATAAACCTGCATAACTATTGCATATTTTTTTGCTGATTGTAGATTTGTTGTCTGCTACTTAATTCTTTCCTGGTTCTCACTTGCTTCAGCCTCGCTGCCTTTATGCCTTGTATTTATATGATCATTTTCTCGATCGGCACCACCAATATACCCTGGGCGCCGGCGGCTTTAAGCTGTTCAATGATATCCCAGAAAGTATCTTCGCTCAACACGCTATGAACACTGCTCCAGCCTTCTTCGGCTAAAGGCAATACGGTAGGGCTTTTCATCCCCGGCAACAGGGAAATGATCTCCTGTATTTTATCGTTGGGGGCGTTCAATAAAATATACTTGTTGTGTTTGGCTTTTTTTACTGCCCGTATGCGGAACACCAGTTTCTCAACCAGTTTTAGTTGTTCTGCATTCAGGTCGTTATTGCGTATCAGCACAGCCTGCGATTGCAACAACACTTCTACTTCTTTTAACCCGTTCATCAGTAAGGTAGAACCACTGCTCACGAGGTCGGCAACTACATCGGCCAAACCAATACCCGGGGCAATTTCTACCGACCCGCTGATCTCATGTATTTCAGCCTGAACATTATTTTTTGCCAGGAACTCATTAACGAGGTAAGGATAGCTGGTGGCAATGCGTTTACCTTGTAAAGATTGGATGCCTTCGTATTGTTGAATTCGCGGAATGGCTACGGACAAACGGCATTTTCCAAAACCCAGTTTTTCAACGATGGCCGCTTTCTTATTTTTTTCGTACAATACATTTTCACCTACGATGCCAATATCGGCAACGCCATCTTCAACATATTGCGGAATATCGTCGTCGCGCAAAAAGAAGATCTCCAGGGGGAAATTATCCGATTCAGTTTTCAACCGGTCTTTCACATTACGCAAGTCAATACCGCATTCTTTTAATAGTTGTACGGAATCTTCATACAGGCGACCCGATTTCTGAATAGCAATCCGAAGTTTCATTAGAATGTCTTTGTTTTTTAAGCCCGGTGTACTGGTTGCCCATGATCACGGACAGTGTTTAAATGATAAAGGCTTACCTTACGGTAAGCCCTTGGAAATATCTGGCACTACACAAAGCACCATCGGCCTACCTGCTTGGGTAAGTATGATGATGGTGGCGAATGTGTATGAATATTGTCATAATGAGCCGCAAAAATACTACTTACCATCTATCAGCAAAATTTTTTTTATGGGGCCGCTGGTTATGCACAGCCTGTTAATTTATTTTGTGCGCATTCGTTTAATAATGTGTAACTTAGAAGGACTCGATCCAAAATTAAACCTTGCAAAATGCCAAACCGATCGCGAGCCCAACGATTTGTAATCCTGTTGTTGCTGCTTTTTATGGCCTGGTTTATCAGGTGAGGTTATTTGCTTTCAATTTATTCAGGACATTACCACCAAGCCATCTATTGTATGAAAGAGCATCATTACAAAGTGAATATTACCTGGACAGGTAACAAGGGTAAGGGCACTGCCTCCTATACTGCATACGACAGGAATCATACTATTTCCAGTGACAATAAACCGGTCATTCCCAGCTCCTCAGATCCTTCCTTCCGGGGCGATGTAACCAGGTATAATCCTGAAGAGTTGTTGGTCGCTTCCTTATCGTCGTGTCATATGTTGTGGTTTCTGCACCTTTGCTCAGCTGCAGGGGTAATAGTGGTGGAATACCAGGATGATGCCACCGGCACTATGGAAGAAACTGCGGATGGTGGTGGCCATTTTACCGAAGTAACTTTATTTCCTGTTATTACTGTTGCTCATGAAGAGATGATCGCACGCGCAGATGACTTGCATGAAAAGGCCAACGAATTATGCTTTATTGCCCGCTCCTGTAATTTTCCGGTGCTTCATAAACCCATTTATAAAGTGGCGGAGAACGTATGAAAACCGCTGCAAGCCATAAGCTATAAGCTATAAGCTGTCGCGGCAATGAGAAACTGTATCTGCATTTGGCTTACAGCTTAAAGCTTTCAGCTTACAGCTATTTTAAGGCAACGGCCCTTTGTTATAGGTGAAGGAGATATATCGTAATATGATTTTCTTTAAATACAGCTTGAAAGACAGGTACAGTACATGTAACAAAAATATCGTCCACACCAGGAAATCAAATATCCGGCTCATCATTTTTTCTGCTCCCGTGTTCATGACCGTGTCCCGCGGCAATCCCTTTGTTACGAATAATTCATCGAGGTATACATAGGTACAAACCAGCAACAAGAGCAAAAAGAGCTCCTGCAATATAAACGGATACAGCACGAACGGCTTGCTGAGCTGTTTTTTGATCCTGTAATAAAAATAAACGCTTGCAATATTATAAGGGATCAGGCAGAGGAAGGCATTGGTGTTATTGAAATAAATAAAATTCACAATAAGACAGCTTAACAAAATGCTTACTTCCATACCTGGACTGTTGGCCAGATCAGGATTAATAAATACCAGGTATACTGCGTTGAAAAGAAGAATTACAAATAAAGCACCTATGATCGAATTTTTAGTCGTTTCAGGGCAGTCGTTGGTAAGGCAAACTGCTTCAGCTATGTTATAGTGATACAGAATGTATTGTCCTAACCAGGCCATTATAAACGAAATAACCACAATCAGGGTAATGGATTTTATCACATTACGGAGGGTCATAAGGATCCAATATTACCTTATAAAAATAACAAAATTTATCAGTGTCTCTAATAATGTACGACGCTGTTATCGGTTTACCTCAACAGGCAGGTGTTCACAGTTGATAATCAGACCGATTCATACTAGTATTACTTGTAATATTCGGTTTGTTTATTGCCTCCAACGACCCATATGCTGAGTTTTTTGGCTAACTTTCCCCGCATGTTACAGACTATTTCAATTACCGTAAGCGGCATAGTACAGGGTGTTTTTTACAGGCAAAGCACCAAAGAAAAAGCGTTGGAACTAGGCATTTCCGGCCTTGTTAAAAATCTACCAGATGGTAATGTGCAAATTGTAGCCACCGGCACCTCCGGTCAACTCGATCAATTGGTACAATGGTGTAAACAGGGGCCGCCCCGGGCGAAGGTTACTGAAGTAAACGTTGAACAGGTAACGCAACAGGAGTTTATGGGGTTTGCTATTGCACGCTAAACGCGAAATGCATAACGCTTAACGCAAGATGTCTATAAGGATCATTACGTGTTCGGCGTTCAGCATTAAGCGTTCGGCGTTTTGCGTTTTTCATTAACTTACCACCTCATTTTTAAAAAACATAATCACATGGGCCAACGATTCCTGTATACCTTTTTCCTTGTTTTTTGTGTGTATTTCTTGCAGGCGCAACAGCAATTGCGGCAAGGCGATCCTAAACTCACCGAAATATGGCAACCCGAACCAAAAGTGATCACACCGGGAAAAACCAGTGCCGATCCGCCATCTGATGCCATTGTACTTTTTGGTGGTCAAAATGCAGAGGCATGGGCTGCAAAAGATAACGGTCCGGCCAAATGGAATGTTGAGTATGGCGTGTTAACCGTTGCGCCTGGTGCCGGTGAAATTCATACCAAACAAGGTTTTGGCGATTGCCAGTTGCATATTGAATGGAGAACACCGGCCGAAGTAAAAGGTGATGGACAGGGACGGGGTAACAGCGGTATTTTCTTTATGGGTCGTTATGAACTGCAGGTGTTGGATTCGTACAAGAACAGAACATATAGCAATGGACAGGCAGGTAGTATTTATAAACAATTGCCACCCCTGGTGAATGTAAGCCGTGGTCCCGGTGAATGGCAAACCTATGATGTTATTTTTATTGCGCCCCGTTTTAATGAAGATGGTACGGTTAAGTCACAGGCTCACATAACCGTATTGCATAATGGCGTGCTGGTGCAGAACAATGCCTCTCTGT
>DASUVL010000728.1:0-23295 GCA_036379015.1 Niastella sp. | reverse complement strand
ATTTATTGGGAACCGTGCGTCATTGGTTATTTCCGTACAGCAAACTAAAAACAGCAAAAGCATCATGACACAACATACCAAAGCAGAGGTATTATTACGAGCCACAGATATACAGCTAACGTACGACCGGCCTATTCTACGCGATATTAATATCTGCATAAAGAATATTATCCGTCCGGGTTTGTCGCAAGGACAGGTTGTGACATTGATCGGCCGAAGCGGTATTGGCAAAACGCAGTTGTTTAAAATACTATCGGGATTGCAAGCACCTACCGCCGGAAAAGTAACCATACATAACAATCATCCGGTAAAAGCCGGCGATATGGGGGTTATTTTCCAGAACTATTATCTGTTTGAATGGCGAACAGTCTATCAATCGCTGTTACTCGCAGCTAAAAAGAACAAAGCGTTATTGGGAAAGGAAAAACAGGCCATTGAAAAATATGCAGAACAGTTTCAGTTAACCGGCCATTTGAATGTATATCCGCCACAATTATCGGGCGGGCAGCGTCAGCGCGTAAGTATCATGCAACAACTATTAAAAGGTTCTGACTTTATATTACTCGATGAACCTTTCAGCGGACTGGACGTATGTATGCTTGACAAAGCGGTAGAGCTATTATTACAAGTATCGTTGTCAGATGAATTGAAAACGCTCATCATTGTTTCGCACGACATCGAAACCAGCGTAGCCATTTCAGATACGGTCTTTATACTCGGTAATGAAGAAGGAAAAGCAGGCGCTACGATAAAGAAAGAAATAGACTTAATTGAACGCGATCTGGCGTGGCAAAAAAATATTAAGCAGGAGAGGCGTTTCATGGAAACGATAGAGGAAATTAAAGGATGTTTGTAAATACAGGAACAGATTAGTTGAAAAGTTGATAAGGTGAAGACAAGTGTGTACCCTTATCAATCCTATCAACTTATTAACTTGTCAACTTTTCACAACCCAAACCTCCAGCCCGCTTTAAACGCCAGCCAGGAGGCATAGCCCGATGATCCATCGCGTGAAAAACCATCATAGGCAACGCCTACTTCAAACGGACCTAATTTTACACCAGCCCCTACATCAGCCGTAAAGCGGGAATAGGAAGAATTAGTAGTCTTGTCTTTTATATGCCCCACGCCGGCATCGGCATGAATAAATATTAAATTAGCTGGTAAAAAATATCTGCGTAATCCCACCTTCATCGGAACATAAGTGATATTTCCAACCTCACCCGATTTGGCATCAAAGACCGTATACCCCACCGTACCGGTTAAGAAGGTTTTTGTTCCGAAGCCGATCCCTACTCCGCCTTCAGCGCCCAATCCAAAATTATAATCGTTTTTAAAACTGGTTTGCACCGGACTTGCATACTGTCCATGCGCAAAAACAAAAAATAGTTTTTGAGCCTGAGCACCATTGAATACGCCGGCAATAAGTAACACGGCTATTATCCCTAAAGAACGGATTCCAAACTTCATATTGGTAGTTATATTTAACAGATAAAGAAAAATTTATGCCATTGTACTGATTCTACATAACCGTTAATTCACATATATCTATTTATTCTATTACTTATGACATCTCTGCAACGAACTACCCTCATTGTTAAAAATAATTAACGTTTCTATAGGATAATGCCCCCTCTGTTACAAGGGAATCCTGCGAAATATATTCGAAATTTAAGATTCTGTTAGAATATCATCTTTTTTCAAAGTTTAATGCTTTGAAAAAGAAAGGCACTTTGTAACTATCAAAAACCAGCTAGGGATTAAAGTATACTACCCGTGAAAGCTTCGCTGTCACGGGCCAGAATGTCTATTATATAAACACATTCATATATCGACAACTTTAAATCCATAAAAATGAATTTCAACAAAGTGAACAACCTGGCAGGATGGGCGGTGTGCGCAATAGCCTGTACCGTTTACCTGCTGACGATGGAACCAACTGTTAGCTTATGGGACTGCGGAGAATTTATTTCAACAGCTTACACCCTGGGTATTCCTCACCCGCCCGGTGCGCCGCTGTTTATATTAATAGCCAGGCTTTTTATTATCCTTTTTGGAAATGATCCAAATACAGCTGCCCTGGCCGTAAACAGCATGAGCGCTATTGTAAGCGGCCTAACCATATTGTTCCTGTTCTGGACCATCACCCACTTTGCACGTAAACTCATACAAAAAAATGATGAACCGCTTAGCCCGCAATCTATTTTCACGATCATCAGCGCCGGTACAGTAGGTTCACTGGCTTATACTTTTTCCGATTCATTCTGGTTCAGCGCTGTTGAAGGTGAAGTATATGCATTATCATCTTTCTTTACTGCGCTGGTATTCTGGGCCATTTTAAAATGGGAACAACAGGCGCACAAACCCGGCGCCGACAAATGGCTGATCTTCATCTTTTACATGATGGGGCTTTCCATTGGTGTTCACCTGCTGAACCTGCTTACCATTCCAGCCATCATCATGGTGTATTATTTTAAACGATTTAAAGTAACTCCACGCAATACCATCATTGCCTTAATCATTGGATGTGGCATCACTGGCTTTGTTCAGAAATTCATTATTCAATACACTGTTAAAGGCGCAGGCGCTTTTGATATATATTTTGTTAACGAACTGGGCACGCCCTTCTTTGTTGGCTTTACCGTTTTCTTCCTACTTATAGCAGCTGGTATTGCCTGGGGAATACGGTTTGCTAACAGAAGAAAAATGCATTACCTCAAGCTCAGTCTGTGGAGCAGCGCCTTCATGCTGCTTGGTTATTCCACTTACCTCACTACCATGATAAGGTCAAATGCCAACCCTGGGGTCGACATGTACAACATTGACAATCCTATTAACCTCGAAGGTTATCTCAGCCGGGAAAAATATGGCGACTGGCCTATTGCTTATGGACCAGACTTTACTGACAAAGCCCCTTTTGTAAAAACCGGTGACCAATATGCAAGAGGGAAAAACAAATACGAAGTAACTGGCTCCCGATACAAACAAGATTGGGGCAATACACCTTCTTCGCATGTATTTCCGCGGATGTACAATTCAGATAACGAGCGTGGCGAAATAGATTGCTACCGGCAGTTTGCGGGACTTTCGCCAGATGAAACACCTACCATGGGCGATAACATGAAATATTTTATGAAGTACCAGGCAGGTTGGATGTATATGCGCTATTTCATGTGGAATTTCGCCGGCCGGCAAAACGACCTGCAGGGATTTGGGAACCCTCGGGATAGTAATTTCATCAGCGGCATTTCCTTTATAGATAATGCTATGTATGGCAACCAGCAAAAAATGCCAGACAGCGCCCGCATTAATAATAAAGCATACAACCGCTTGTATATGTTACCGCTGCTATTGGGCGTAGCCGGTATATTTTTTCAATGGAAACGCAACCGACGCGATCTGATGGTAAGCGGACTACTATTCTTATTAACCGGTTTGGCTGTTGTGATCTTTCTTAACCAGGCCGGTTATCAGCCCCGCGAACGTGATTATGCTTTTGTGGGTTCATTTTATGCATTTTCCATTTGGATAGGATTAGGAGTATTATGGGCGAAACAGGTTCTGGAAAAAATAGCCAAAGCACCGGTAGCAGCTTATGCGGCAAGCAGTCTTTGCTTGCTGGCAGTTCCGGTATTGATGGCAAACCAGGGGTGGGATGACCATGACCGCAGCCAAAAAACGCTCGCACTGGACCTCGCTAAAAACTACCTGAAAAGCTGTCCGCCCAATGCCATTCTATTTACAGCAGAAGACAACGACTCCTATGCATTATGGTACGCACAGGAAGTGGAAGGCATTCGAAAAGATGTGCGCGTGGTAGTGAGTACGCTCGTTGGCACCGACTGGGGCATCGATCAACTGCGCTATAAGGTTAATAAAAGCGATCCATTCAATGTAGTGTTTACCCCTGAACAGGTAGCGGGTGACAGGCTCAACGTGGTTTACTATTCAAAAATGCCGGGGTTTGAACCGGACAGGTACTACGACCTGCACGACATATTGAAAAACGTGATCGGGAGCGATGATCCCCGATATACTACTGCCAGCGATGACGGGGATGTATATCATTTATTCCCGGTACAGAAATTTAGCGTTCCGGTTGACATAAAAACAGTAACAGCTAATGGTACGGTAAATGCCAATGATAAAGTAGTTGACGCATTACACATTGATCTGAGCAATAAAAATCACCTGTTCAAGAACGACCTGGCCATATTAGCCGTTATTGCCGGCAATCAATGGAAACGGCCTATATGCTTTTCTAATAGCAGTACGGCTCAGGACCTGGGGTTGGAAAAATACACCCGGCTGAATGGTCTTACCTATCAATTAGTACCAGTTGAAAACACCAATACCAGCGGCGGCGTGAATTTGGAAGTAGCCTATAACAACATCATGCAAAAGTTTGGATATGGCCATGCTAATAAAAAAGGCGTTTATTTTGACGAAGAGAACCGCCGCCGCATGAATACCATCAAACTGGCGCATGCCCAGGTAGCCCGAAGTCTGGCACAAGCAGGCAATAAAGAAGCAGCACGCCGGGTATTACATCGTTTCGATGACAACGTAAATGAATCGAATGTTCCATACGGCATGACATCGAACAGAGGAAACATGCACAATATCTTTTCCCTTCAGTTTTTAGAGGCTTGTTATTTATCAGATGATCTTACACTTGCCAGGAAAGTAGCAGCCTCCATGAAAAAGGATCTGCAGCAACAAATGTTATATTACCTTTCCCTGGGAGTTGAGAACTACAACCAGGAACAGATGGCGAACAACGCATTGTTGTTGTTGCAAGGTAAAGAAGGTGATCTGAGTAACCGGCAAGCCGCATTTGCACAGGATATTCTTTCAAGCTACCAGCTTATAATGCAGCTGGAAAAATGGGAACAGGAATTTCAACCTAAGAAAGCGACGTTATAAAAATAATTGAAAGAGAAAGCCGTCCCGGCTGAGCCGGGACGGCTATTCTTTTTATAACCCTTCAATAGAACATTCTTCAAACAAGATCAATACCTGCTGAACCTGTAACGGCCGATATGATTATTGGCATAATTCGTAGCAACAAATGAGTTGGCATATATTTTTACGTTATCAAAATACATATCAATGGTATCATCGCCATAATAATCCGATACATGTATTGATAAACCCTGGTGTGTATTGGTGAAATAAACACCATATTCATCGTAATAACCAGTGGTTAAAGTTTGTATGCTCCAGGTACCTTCAAGGGTGGTACCATTTTCTACAAAACGGGCCCTGCCGTTACTATAGAAATCGAAAACACCATGCTCAATCCCTGTGTTAACAGTATACCAACCGTAGGCATCTTTTTGAGCTGCGTCGGTAAGTACCCATGAACCGGTAAGAGTAGGTTGTACATCAATAACAACTTTTGAACAGCTGGCTAAGGAAGCTATAGCAATAAACAAAAAGGTTAAGCGTAAAATAGGTTTCATGACCGGGTGTTTTTAAAGTAAATAAAGTGTGGTCATATATAAGATCGTTCAAGTTGCTGCCGGTTTATTCATGGTTCGGTATAACCCGCCATTTGTGAGTTCCTTAACGCCCCCTTTTTATTTCTTTAACAATCAGCGCATAAACCAGGTAACCGGCATACAACTTATTCAACAAACCACTTATTTTGCATTGTTAAAACTTTATAATGCGCAACCAATACCTTCTTATTGTTACCATTTGTCTGATGATGACGGCTTGTTCAACCAAATACAAGAACCCGCATATTGAAATACAAACAAGCAAGGGTGATATAGAAGTGGAATTATATCCCGATCAGGCGCCCAGGACCGTACAGGCATTTCTGTCTTACATAAAAGCAGGCTATTATAAGAACAGTTCGTTTTACAGGGTATTGAATGATGAGAACCAACCCTCCAATGCACCAAAGGCCGAATTGATACAAGGTGGCTTGTACAAATCAAATCCTAAAGTGCATGATACATTGTCTGGGATACCACATGAAACCACGCAGCAAACCCATATACAGCATAAAAAAGGCGTAATATCGTTAGCCCGGCTTACGCCCGGCACGGCTACCAGTGAGTTCTTTATTTGTATCGCCGATCAGCCAGGCTTTGATTATGGTGGCGAAAACAATCCCGATAAACAAGGGTATGCTGCATTTGGTAAAGTGATAAAAGGCATGGACATAGTAAACAAGATCTATCACCAGCGTGAAGACAATCAATCTTTTGATCCGCCGGTTCCCATCTACAATATTATTCAGCTGTAAAAACACGATCTATTGAGTTAGTAACATAACTACAGCAACTGTTTAGCAAGGGGTTTTCCATAATGAAAATATATATTTAAAGAAACCACTACCAAAAGCTTGCACTATTAGAATTTGCTTACCAAATTTGTGAAGTACACAACGCCAATAATTCCTTGCACATTTAACTGCCCACAGTTCTATTTCCAATTTCCTTACGCACATTTGACTTTCTGATCAATTCCAATTGTCTCAGGATTAACCAACGTTCATGTAGTGGTATGTTATCAGTATGCACTGATATGTAAATCCGTATTATTTTTCTTTCATTATAAATCAACCGTACCAAATGAAAATTTTCTACCTGCTATTAGAACTGGCTTGTATTGTCATTACCTGCATAATTAGTGCCTTAATGTACCTGAAAGGCGAATACAACCTATCGAGTTTGTTAATACTTACTTCCCTTATTTCACTCACTTTGTGGGTTAAATCGAACGGCTTACTGGAAGATAAAAAAATAACTAACGATGCGAGCCCTCAAAAAGCTCACTGAAAAGGTGCGCATGATAACCTTTACCATCTAATCAATTTATTGAACATTCATTACCGGCGTACGCTTTAGCCCTGTATGTGTTGCAGCTACAGGAGCTAAAGCCGGTAATTATTTCAATTCCTACCCGTTTTGCTGAAGCGATGTAATCACCGTTCCAGCATTCTTCTCTATTTTTTAACATTCCATCCCTGTAATATTCCTTCCATCTTTCCGACCTACTGTCGTTCGGAACAATTTTCTTAACTTTTACGTCTCCCGGGCCTGACTTGTAACTGATTTTCATTTATCAATATTGAATCGTTATGGAAACCACTATTCAATTACATGTAAACGGTAAAACACATACTATACAAGTTGACCCATCTACCCCGCTATTGTATGTATTGCGAAACCAGTTGGCGTTGAATGGTCCTAAATATGGTTGTGGTCTGCAACAATGCGGTGCTTGTATGGTATTACTGAATGGGAAAGCGGAGCCAAGCTGTATGCTACCGGTAGCAGCAGTAAAAGACAAAGCCATTATTACGCTGGAAGGACTGGCACAAAAAGACGACACCCTCCATCCCGTGCAGGAAGCCTTTGTACAGGAGCAGGCCGCGCAATGCGGATATTGTATGAACGGAATGGTTATTTCGGCTGTTGCCTTATTAAACGAAAATCCCCGGCCTGATGAGGATGCCATACGTGCCGGTTTACAACGATCGCTTTGCCGTTGTGGCACGCAAAGTCGCATTATAAAAGCAGTGAAGCGGGCTGCATCAACAAAAAGCTAAAGGTTGTGTGGGCATTGCGCTGTTGGCCAATGTGCATTGTTGTTGTTAATAAATAAGAATATTCATTGATTCAGCTATGAATAGAAGAAATTTTTTAAAGAATTCCGGTTGCCTGGCCATTGGGTTTAGCCTAAACGGCTCTTTTATTGATGCGCCTTCACCCATGATGCAGGAGTTACCTGAAAGCATTAAAAGACATCCTAACATCAATGCCTGGCTGGAAGTACTGGCAAACGGACAGGTGCGCATTTTCACTGGCAAGCTGGAATTGGGACAGGGCATCAGTACAGCCATTGCACAGGTAGCGGCAGAAGAGCTTGACCTTGCCATGGAGAATGTTGAAATAGTATTAGCCGATACGGTTCGCACACCCAATGAAGGATATACGGTAGGCAGTGGTTCTATAGAACAAAGCGCCATGGCCGTTCGCTTTGCGGCAGCCGCCGCGCGATTTAAGTTGCTTGAACTGGCAGCACAACAATTGAACGCTCCCATTGATCAATTAACTATGAATGCGGGGAAGATCGCTACCACAACCGGAGAACGTTCCATAACGTTTTACCAGCTGTTAAACGGTAAACAACTAACCGATAAAATACAGGCGCCGGTTGCATTAAAACCGAAAGATAGTTACAGACTGGTTGGTAAAGCCATTCCACGAAACGATATCAAACGCATGGTACGTGGAGAATCCGTATATATACAGGATCTGCGTTTTCCCGGCATGGTGCATGCAAGTATTGTTCGTGCACCGGCATATGAAGCAAAACTGTTACAGCTTGATGAAAAGGCATTACAAAAAAATATTCCGGGCGTCTTAAAAACAGTAGTGAATGGAAGTTTTGCGGGCGTAATTGCGCAGGAAGAATACCAGGCTGTAAAAGCCCGGCGCTGGCTGCAACAACACAGCAAATGGTCGGCAGGAACCAAACTACCTGCGGGGGTTAACCTGGTTTCTTATTTAAAAACATTACCGGCAAAAACCGAACGGGATAACGAAAAAGGCAGTATGCCTAAAGATACTTCATCATGGATAAAAGCGCAATATTTCAAGCCCTATCACATGCACGCCTCCATCGGCCCATCCTGTGCAGTAGCGTTGTACGACAATAGCCGGTTACATGTTTGGTCGCATTCCCAGGGCATATACCCACTGCGCGACTCGTTAGCGAAGCTGGTGCAACTGCCGGCAGAACAGATCCATGTAACCGGTGTACCGGGATCGGGCTGTTATGGTCATAATGGAGCGGATGATGCAGCAGCAGATGCAGCGTTACTGGCCATGGCGTATCCGGGAAAACACATCCGGCTGCAATGGACGCGGGAAGATGAGCATGCCTGGGAACCATATGGCAGCGCCATGATCATGGAAGTGGCCGCTGAATTAGATAGTTCAGGTAAAATAAATAGCTGGCAGTACGACCTGTGGTCCGACACACATACTACTCGGCCCGGCGGTGATCCCAACAACCTGCTGGCTGCTCAATATGTCGAAACTCCTTTTAAAGAAAAACAGGGTGGTAGCGGTGGCGCATTCCGCAATTCCGAACCTTATTATACCATTCCTAACCTGCAGGTGAATGGCCATATGTTTAAAGGTCCGTTGCGGACTTCCGCCCTGCGAAGCCTGGGCGCTTATGCCAATGTATTTGCCATTGAGTCGTTCATGGATGAACTGGCAGAAAAGGCAGGGAAAGATCCATTCGAGTTTCGGCTGATGCATTTAAGCGATGAGCGCGCCAAAGCGGTTATCCGTAAAGTGCAGGAATTAATCGCCGCAGCAAAGCCTGCGGCCAATATGGGTATTGGAATAGCCTTTTCACGGTACAAGAACTCGGCAGCGTACTGTGCGGTTGCAGCGCAGGTACAGGTACAAGCAACAAAAGGAACAATACAGGTCAAAAAAATGTGGGCAGCTATAGATGCAGGTGAGGCTATTAATATCGATGGACTGATCAATCAAACAGAAGGCGGGATGATACAATCGGCCAGCTGGACAATCATGGAGCAGGTTCAGTTTGATGGGCAACATATTACCAGTCGTGACTGGGTATCTTATCCTATTATGCGTTTCGACCAGATCCCGGAGGTTGAAGTAGCCGTATTAAATCAACCCAATGAAAAAGCGATGGGAGCCGGAGAAGCAGCCCAGGGGCCGGCAGCGGCCGCTATTGCCAACGCAGTTTACAAAGCGAGCGGTAAACGTATCAGGCATTTACCTTTAATAAAAGAAATGGTTAAAAGCTAAATGCATTAATGCATTTGTTTCACAGACATTTAAAATATATAATGTTTTAATGTCTTATAAATAATAATTATGCTTAATGTAATGTAGTAGGATCTCCCACCAGGTGCTAAACAATACCTCTACCCCTACCTACTCATTGATATATATCAAATAATAAAGGTTTCCCATTACATTTTAATCGCACTTATGCAATTTTTTCTTAATCCTGTCGGTTATACATATTGACTTCGCTTTTCCTGATGCACAAGATTCCTAAAAAGCAGAAGTACAAAATGGTTAAGGCACATGAAACAATTCAAAGTAAAGAGTAGCACTTTGAAGAAGGGATTCTTCTGTCTATTCGTACCAATGATGTTTTTTAGTAAACATCTGCATGCACAACTATCCGGTTACACGTATGGAAAAACTATTACCATACAAGGTTCCCAAATCTTGGGAACGGTAACCAATTTCCCCGTTTTAATCAGCTTAACTGATAACTCATTAAGAACCGTTGCTAATGGCGGACGTGTTCGAAATGCGAACGGGTATGATATAGTATTTACCCTGCCCGATTGCAGCACCATTCTACCAATGCAAATTGAAAGGTATGTTGCTACTACCGGCGAATTTGTTGCCTGGGTGCGGCTTCCAACACTTATCAATGGCAGCAATACCATCATTTACATGTTCTATGGAAAGACAGGCGTAGCATCCGATCCATCCTCTACAACAGTATGGGATGCCAACTATATGGGTGTATACCATTTTAATAACAGTATTAATGATGGCACATCCAACAGTAGAAACCTCACCGAATCAGCTACAAACACCGCCAATTTAACCGGCAGTAAGATCGGTGAAGGCCGCCGGTTGGCCAATAGCCCTACGTTTGTTTCATCAGCATCTGGCAGGTATCTGAAGTTGCCAGACAATATCTTCAACACTGTGACGGATTTTACATTTGAAGGCTGGGTGTACCTGGATGATGTTGCTACCAACTGGGAACGCATTTTTGACTTTGGCCGGAATACGAACTTCAACATGTTCCTTTGCCCCAGTATAGGAAATACCGCCGGCGGCATAAAACGTTTTGCCATAACCACTGGTGGAAATGGCACCGAGCAACAGGTAAATTCCATTACTTCAACCGGCACCGGCGCCTGGCATCACTTTGCACTGACAATTGATGCCACAGCCAACACGGGCGTTTTATATTATGATGGAGCCGCCAATGCTACCAACACCGGAGGCATAACATTGGACCCAAGCAGTCTTGGCACGAACGACGCGAACTATTTTGGCAGGTCGCAGTACGCGGCCGATCATGGACTTTACGGAAATTTTGATGAGTTCAGAATTTCAAACACTACACGTAATGCCAACTGGATAGCCACTTCTTATAACAATCAAAACAGTCCTTCCACTTTCTATACGGAAACTGCAGAGGTAGCGGCCAGTGCATTATGTTCCGCACTTCCTGTGAAAATAACCTCCTTTGAAGCGGTTCCTGTACAAGATGGTTCTGTGACAATAAGTTGGATTGCCGGACAGGAATCGATTGGTGATAAATATATACTGGAAAGATCAGCTAACGGCAGCGCCTGGGAAGCGATTAAAACCATTTCAGCCACCGGCAATTCCGGTTCTCAAAAATATCTCACGCAGGACTTTAATCCGTTTTACCCGGTGTCTTATTACCGTATACAGCATGTCAACGCCAGTAACGCAATAACTTATACGCAATCTGTTACTGCAAAGCTGGATGCCGGTGCATTTATCAATAGTAGTTTTATTACAAGTCCTAACCCCGCTCGGCAAAGTATAAATATAACATTCCGGGAAAATGCGTTACCACAAAATATCCGGGTTGAACTATTGAGCAACATGGGGATCAGGATACCTGTTCAGCCAGATTTTAACGGGAATAATATTTACACTAAACTACCTACCCTGGCAAATGGCGTTTATTTCCTGAACGTATATATCAAGGGCGAAAAACATTCCAGGAAACTGTTAATCGTTCAATAAATAGCTTTCGACCAATTAAGTAATGCGCATGAGATGACCTAAACCCAAAATCGCTTAGCAAGTGCTAACCAAGTAAAAACAAAAGGCAGCAATGCTTTTTTTATCCCGCTCAGGCGGGATTTTTTATTATGATGACTGAGCGAGCTTTACAATATCTTTTACTTCCAGTACCGGTTTATCATATCCCCGGATGGTGACATTGATCATGGCCAATCCAAGTTCCTGCAACGTAGATACAAAGTTGGGAAACAACGGTCGTAATACCGGGTACAGCCAGGCAAAAAACATATACCCTTTTAATGTATTCTTCAACCCTTTTGTTGGCTTCATAAAACCAGGCCGGAACATATACGCCGCTTTAAAAGGCAGACGCATCAGGTCATTTTCTGTTTGTCCTTTTACGCGGGCCCACATTAATTTACCATGTTCGGTGCTATCGGTACCCGAGCCGGATACATAACAAAAGGTCATTCCCGGATTTTGATCGGCCAGGATGGTAGCCATATGCATGGTAAGGTCATAGGTCACGCGGTGATATTCTTTTTCCTTCATACCAACTGAAGATACCCCTAAACAAAAGTAGCAGGCATTATATCCTTTCAGCTGATCTTTAACAGCTGACAGATCATAAAAATTATTATGTAGTATTTCTTTCAGTTTAGGATGCATTACACCAGCCGGTCTTCTACCTATAACCAGCACTTCTTCCACATCGGGGTGCAACAGGCATTCATGCAAAACACCTTCACCAACCATGCCCGAAGCACCTGTTATGATTGCTTTTATTTTCATATAATGAAACGCTATAATCAGAGTGATAAAACAGTCTGGTAATCCGCTTTGTTTACACGGCATTAACGGCAAAAAAGGATTGCCTTGTATATGAAATACGAAAAATACGTCTCTGAGGTTTGACGATAGAGAAAAAATATTAATGGGTTATTGCAAATATTTTCGAGAGTAATTCGTAACTGTGAAAACGGTCTTCTTTGCTTTCGGCAAAAGAAGAAACAATGATCTCAGGCACATCCAGTTCTGCTGCCAGCGCTATCATCTTTTCTTTTACCACATCGGGTGTTCCTATAATGGAACGCTGTCTGTTAAACAAAACACGCTGCCATTCATTAGCGGTATAGTCATATTGTTTTGCGATCTCATATGTTGGGATCTCATCAAACCGGCCTTTTTCAAAGCTCAGCAACCTGTAATCCATAACAGCCTGTACCTGTTCTGCCTTATGCTCATCTTCAGAGACGAATGCAAAAATACCCACACTGGCTTTGGGTGTTTTCAATTGTGCAGATGGTTTAAACCGCTGCCTGTAAATGGAAATCGCTTCCTTGCCACCAACAGGATTAATGAACTGCGCAAAGCTCAGGGCCATGCCGCTATGGGTAGCGAGGTAGGCACTTTCGCCACTACTGGTTAACATCCACATTTCCGGAACGGTATCAATCTGTGGAATAGCACGTACTTTACCCTGTATGTTATTATAATTTGGATTATCTGTAAGAAAGTCCTGCAGGTCGCTGATCTGTTGAATATATTCCTGAGGGTCAAATGAGTTGGAGGGGTTTAACAACTGGGCAGTCAAGCGGTCGCCACCAGGCGCACGCCCCACGCCCAGATCAATACGTTGCGGATACAACGCTTCCAGCAATTTGAAGTTCTCTGCTACTTTTAGCGTACTGTGGTTGGGTAACATAATACCGCCTGATCCCAGGCGAATACGTTTACTTTCGGCTGCCAGCCGGGCTATCAGCACTTCCGGGGCGGCTCCGGCCAGGGTAATGGTATTATGGTGTTCACTCAGCCAGTAGCGGGTATAGCCCCATTCATCTGCCAGGCGTACCAATTCTATTGATTCCTGTAAAGCTTCAGAGGCATTGCTACCCCGGCGAATGGGGGTTTGATCAAGAATGCTTAATTGTAAAGACATTCATAAGTAACAGGAGAGGTAGGAAAAGGTTTAAAGTGGTTACTTTTTCTATATGCTAAAATCAATAAAGGCAGGTGGTATCTGATCGGTTAGCCATACGCCATTATCTGACAAATAGAATTTATGCCCCTGTTCATGCATAGCCAATGCCTGAATAACAAGGATAACCGGTTTACCATGACGCTGACCTACATTACTTGCGGTTCCTTTTTCAACAGATAAATGTACATGTTGCCGAGCCCTTTTCTCCACACCATGCTGCTTGATAGCAGCTATATTTGTGTCGGCGGTTCCATGATACAGTACAGCGGGTGGAACTTGTACCGGTAAATTCAGATCTACATCAATTGAGTGTCCCTGGCTGGCGCGGATACGCGTTTTATCATCATTAAAAGCAAATCGCTTTTTATCATTGGTATCAACCACAGTTTGCAGAATATCAAAATCTAGTCGGATACCTTTTTGATTGACCTTTTCTATTAATTCAGACACGTTGGCCCATCCTTCCGTATCCAATGAGAGACCAATATACTCCGGCTCATGCCGCAGTACCAGGCTCAATAATTTACTTATATTTTTAAGTTGTTTTTCCATATACTTTTTTTCACAGACCCATTGCTTTCGACAGGCGATCGCAGAGGCTATTTATATATTTGCTTTTTTTGATCTCATTCCGCCACTTTTCGGGAATGGTATCAAAACCATAATACAGACCGGCCAGGCCGCCTGTTACCGCACCCGTTGTATCTGCATCATTGCCCAGGTTAACGGCCATTAATGTCGCATTCTGATAATTTTCTGTGGTCAGAAAGCAATACATGGATGCTTTCAGGGTGTTCATTACGTAGCCGAATGACGGAATATTATCAATGTTTTGTTTTGTTATATCTTCTTTCAACAGCGGCGCAAAAAGATCAATTTCGCGCTGCACAATTTGTTTGCTTATAATAATATCATATACTGTTGCAGCAGTATTATTATAGGCTGTTTGTTTATCGCTGCCCTTTAATAATTCAAGCGCAAACTCCAGGTAATAAAAACAGGCAATCACCGAGCGTATGTGGCCATGCGTAACGGATGATACATCTTTAATGATCTCATATCTTTCTTCTACATCAAGATCACGGATATAAAACAACAATGGCATAATGCGCATTAATGAGCCATTGCCGTTACAGTCTTCATCAAAATCTCCAGCTAATGAAGGCCTTGTACCGGTTTTTAAACGACTGATAGCGCGATGCGTGGTCATACCAATATCAAAAACTTCCCCGCCGGCAGTCCAATAAGCATCATCACGCCATTGAATAAAGCGGCTACCCAGATCATTCAGATCATATCCGTTACACAATGATTCTGCCAGACAAAAGGTTAGTGAGCTATCATCTGAAAAAGTACCCGGTGGCTGGTTGTGACTTTTATATCCAATAAAATCCTGTATAGGATCCAGCCGCAATGCCTCGCGATTCTTAAACTCAGCGGGTACGCCCAGTGCATCTCCTATAGCTACGCCAAATAATGCTCCGTGAATGGGATTTGGTTTCATACATGCTTTTTTAATAATTCATCTCTAACTTCCATTAAGGCAAAACCAAGCCAGTTAGTGCCTTTCCAGGTCAAAGGGTTCATCGCTTCTTTTGAATCCTGAGACAATCCAATTCCCCATATAAAATCGCTCGGGCTCGCTTCCACAATTATCTTGTTTCCGGTATTTACCAGGCATGTTTTAAATGCTTCGTTTTGTAAAAACTTGTGACAATTGCCTTCCACAACAATATTATAAGCATGCGCATCCCATACGGCTTTATCAAAGTTTTTAACTGTTCTTCCGAGCGCCTTTACAGCGCCGGGTTTGGGAGTAGTCAACATTTTCGATAAGGCATCAGCGTCTTTAAACAATTTCGCTTTATGAATCATCATCCAATGTTCAGCCGTATGATAATGTACATCTGCTACCATGAATGTTGAGGGGAACCATTGACTAAAACAAGATTTATCTACCACTCCCGGAATTTTGGGTGTATGTCCCCAAAAGAATAAATAATCCACAGTCGAGCCCTTTTCTATTTGTTGCTTTAGCCAGTCTATTGAGTATTTCACCTTTGAAATAATTAATTGTAATGTTCATAATTGTTGTCTACTGCATTACCAATTCTTTCGTAACAACTGCCCGTTCCTTAACCTCTTCGAAACTTACGGTATTGATTATTTCTCCATTCTCAAAAACTGTTATCATCTGATCTTCATATCCTGCAGAGGTTTCTTTCCGTACTGTTTGAAAACCTTCGTCGGTGCGTATTAATTTCAACTGCCCTGCTTTTGATTTCTTGAATGATTGTACCAGTTTACCATGTCCATCAATTTCTACCGGGTGTTTCTGCACGTCAACAGGCTTACCATTTATTTCCGCATAAGAGCATTTAAAGGCAAATTTTTGGGTATCCCTATCAACTTTTTGTAATAATGCACCACCCATACCCAACACCAGATTTTCGGCACTGATACCATTTACTTTCAATGCACCGTATATACTACGAATAGCCTGTACATTAACGCCATCGCCCTGTAATACCCGTACTTGCGGCGGCAATACTTTGTATCCCTTTTCATTAATAGTATAGCCGAACTTGTTTAATAAAATATCAAACACTCTAAGCAGAGTAAATACCGGGTCACCGCTATCTGGACGAATTACCAAAACGCCATCCCTGCTCAACACCATATCCTTTAATTCTGTTCCCCAATACTCACTACACGCTCTGAATATGTCGAATGAATCTGACACACAGGCTACGATCCCGGTAGGGAAAGTTTTAAGTATATGTTTAAAGATCTCCAGTTCGCCTTCTTCTCCCAGCAAAGTACAAACAGAGTGTTCTGTTGCCGGAACTGATACGCCATATACTTTTTGCGCATCATAGTAGCGCATAGCCAGTAAGCTACCCACCAGCGTATCGCTACCCCTAAAATTGATCAGGTGCGCAGCGCCACCCAAACCGGCGCTTTCTACAGAGCTCACGCCACGGAAACCAAAATCATTCAGTACAAAATCAATAGCGGGCTTTGATGCATCTGCAGCCGTTTCTTCAAAATATTCTTCTACAATTTTTCTTACTTCGCGTGAAACAGTAGCTACTGTGCTTGGATACCATACTTGCATTAACAACGTTTCCAAAAAGTTAGACAACCAGAAACATTCGGGATCTGTATTTTCAATGGTCATCAATACATTATTTACCGGCACTACGGTTCCTTCAGGTACCGCTTTAATTCGTACCGGTAACCGGCCATTATGCTTTTCCAGAATATAATCGAACTTGCTCCGATCAAATACATCTGACCGTCCGAATACCTGTTGTAAAAAGCTTTCGGCGGTATCAATCTTTTCTTTGGTGATCACATTGCCTTCTAGGTAATATTTTAAAAAGTATTGCAACCCAAAGAAAACAGTTTCATCAAATTGTCCGCCACGGCTTTCGAGATAAGAATAGATCTTCGTTGTACCGGGATAATATAATTTATGGTGAGAATATTTATAAGCATCGGCCAGTAATACTATGTTCTCCTGCGTTTTCATATGATGTAATGTTTAAATAATTTGTAAAGGATTTTTGTAGGATCTGGTAAAAATTAGTCGTTTAAATTTTTCATTAACAGGTTTACCAATACGTGGTGTTCTTTAGCAATAGCCCCCTGCTGCATCATTGTGTTCAATTCTTTTACTGAAAACCAGGCCAACTCTTTTAAATCATCATTTGCCTGTGCATGTCCAAACACCCATTGGGTTTTAAAAAACAAGGTAACGATCTTATCATCCTCAGAACGATAACGCCAGTCATCTATTTTGGCAGACCCAACATATTGCATGGAATTTATTTCCATATCCCCGCATTCTTCCTGCAATTCCCGCCTGGCTGCGGCTTCATATGTTTCATCTGTAGGATCCGAGAACCCGCCCGGAAAACGCCATTGCGGTGAATTATGCTTTTTTCCCAGCAATAGCTGTGTATCTCCGTCCCTTAAAACGGCAATATCAACCGTTGGATATACTTTTGAATACGTATTTTGATAAGCATAATTAATCCCCATTCTGAAATCTGTTGTGTCGAGTACTTTATCGCTATTCTCATTGCGAATGGCAGTGGCGGAATATTCGCCCAGCTCAGGCAAAGCTACTACCTGTAAATGCCCGCTGTAATAGGGAATAAAACAATCGCGACTGCCATATAAAATAAACGTCTCCTGCGGAAAGGTATTTTGTAACAGGGTATCTAACTGTTTACTCCAGGCTTCATCAGATGGGTGATCGCCCAACGGCAACACCATCAACTCTGGTGCGTATTGTTTCAATAATCTTTCTCTGGTATAAAAATCAAACGGATTGCGGCGACTGCCTTTTACCGGCGATACGCCCAATACTACAATAACTTTATTGTGTTTCGAACGAATTTCATCAAGTAAATATTTGTGACCATCGTGCAGGTACGGGGTTTGAAATCTTGCTATGATAACACCAGTTGCTTTCATTTTGCGTTATTTATACGCAAATTTATACTGCAACTCTTATATATCCAAATTTTGCGTAAAATTCACGCAAAATAAACCGGAGATCCTTTACAGCAAAAGCTTGCTTAATGTAGAACATGCAGACTGGGAAACCATCGACTGCCCTGGGAAACTCATAAACACATTGATTTTCCAGACTTTATGCAGGCATAATAGGGCGGGGGAATAAACAAAAACCCTCTTTCTTCTAACCTTTAGATCTCAAAATTGATCCCTTCTTTCACCAATTCCTGGTAGCGTTTTTTGTTGAACTGATACATTTTGCTGGGACGCCCCTTTCCTTCGCTTTTTGCATACTCATTGGTTTCATCAAGTATGCCCAGGGCCAGCACTTTTTTGGAGAAGTTACGCCGGTCTATATCGCGGTCAAGCAGGGTAATATAGAGTTTTTCCAGATCGGCAAACGGAAATTTACGATCAAGTAATTCAAAGCCTATAGGCTGATAGCGGATCTTTGTGCGTACCCGATCTATAGCCAGATTCAATATTTTTTTATGATCAAATGCCAGCGTAGGCAACGATTTTATATTGAACCATTGTGCATTTTCGGCATCGGTGCTGGCCTTCAGTTGTTGAAACTGGGCACTTTTAACAAGCGCAAAATACGCCACTGAAATAACCCGTTTTCGTGGATCACGTTGTGGATCGCCAAACGTATATAACTGCTCCAGGTAGTTTACTTCAATGCCTGTTTCCTCCACCAACTCCCGGCGAACCGCTTCTTCAAGCGACTCATCGGACAATACAAAACCACCAGGTATCGCCCACGTATTTTTAAAGGGCGGATACTTCCGTTGAATAAGCAATATGGATACTCCTTCGTTTTTGGAATACCCAAAAACAATGGCATCAACTGCTACCTTAATTTCTGTACCGGATACTGACATGTGGGTGCAATATAAAACATTCGGTTGTAGTACCAACCTATCCCGGCCAAACTGTATCTTTAACGCAAATCTGTTCCATGTACCTGCTGATTCCCGGCCGTCATCATTTGCTCACCCAATTCCAGTTCCAGTATATACAACGACTTATTGAAAATGGGGTGGAAAATGAAAAGGATGTATTTGGCAAAAAAATAGGCAATACTCAAATTGAGGCGGTATTGTTTGCCGTTACTTCAGCCAACCATTCCAACACCCGGCGCAACCCGCTCCCATTTTACCTGCGTGCAATAGCTATTGAAGATTTTGGCAATGCCCTTACCATTCCAACCTACATCTATGGCATTGACGACGTAGGCCAGGTTCCTAATTTTGCCAAATATACCGTCAAACGTATTCAGCACGACAGCGAAGGGCAGTTCCATTGCACACCCTCAAATACAATTGTGATCTGTAGTACACCGGTATTGAACATGTATCACGAGCTTGGTTTTACTATTCTGCCGGCGGAGTTGCAGGATATTTCTACCTGGCAACATCATACACCTATGCCCTGGGATATAGTAATGCAATTTGCCAAGAGCGGTCAATGGCAAACAAATGCTTATATACAAAAACATATGCATCCCTCTTCTTATAATGTTTGGCGAAAATATAACCGGGGCGCAAAAGTTCAAATGCTGTTCAGGGATGCCATGATCAGCAGCGACGGTGACCTAACCGAAACCCGCGATTACAATGTATACGTAAGGCAGATGGATGATATTGCCGAAATGAAATATCACGATACTGCTCCGTTTATACAAGCTGGCCGTATTGGTGATATTGGGTGTGCCGTAGGATCGTGGATCAAACTGGCCTGTAAAGATGAACGCCTGCGCGAATCTGATTTTTATGGTATTGAAGTCTCCCGCTATTTATATGTTTTGTGCCAGCAGCGTAAAGAAAACGGCGAATTTGCGAACCCGTTTGTTTTCTTCTCCCAAAAAAATGCAGTTACTGGTCTGGTGTTTGAACCCAATTCCATGAACACGATCCATACTTCTTCCCTTACCCATGAAATTGAATCGTATGGAAGCCGGGCCGATCTGTTGCAATTTATTCAAAACCGGTACGAAGAGCTGGCGCCAGGTGGTGTGTGGATCAACCGCGATGTGGTAGGTCCCGAAAATAAAGAGCAAACAATATATTTATGGCTCAACGATTCAGATGGCGATAATGCTGACCCTTATAAAGTATACAATGATAAACAGGAATTTTCTCAATATCTCACGGGCTTATCAACCTATGCCCGGTTCCTGCGGTTTGCAAAGGATTTCAGACACACGGAAGGTTATGTACTGAACTATTCAACTACGATCATTAACAATAAAAGCTACATTATTATCAGCTTACGGGATGCCATGGAGTTTCTTAGCCGGAAAGATTATACCGACAACTGGCAGAGCGAAATGCATGAAACGTTTTGCTTCTGGGATTTTCCAGAATGGAAAAACAATTTGCAGAATGCCGGTTTTACTATTCATGCTTCTTCAAAAGCTTTTACCAATGAATGGATCGTAAATAATCGCTGGAAAGGAAAGGCAGAACTGTTTACCCTGCAGCATGAACTGTTAACACCACTTGATTACCCAGTAACCACCATGTTTTTAATTGGCGTGAAAGCTTAGCAGCACTTCCTTATCTTCGTTAAGGTATTCCCTTAATTCCCTGCAGGAGATGAAAATGTATCGGTGGTCATTGTTGATTTTAATTGCGTTGATAGTCGGCTGCCGGCATCAACATAAACCGGTTTCGTTCTATTACTGGAAAACACAATTCTCACTAAATGGATATGAACAAAACGTATTGAAGGAACAGGCAGTAAAAAAGCTGTACGTACGGTATTTTGATGTTGATCTTAAACCCGGCGAAACAACACCCTTACCTGTATCGCCCATACAATTAGATACCGCTATTCAAACTTACCAGGTTGTTCCGGTTCTTTTTATAAAGAACAGAACTTTTGAGCAACTGCCTGCCGCGGCCGTTCCTATCCTGGCTAAAAATGTATTTGCACTCGTTTCTCAAATAAACCAATCGCAGCATATTGCCACCCGGGAAATACAATTCGATTGCGACTGGACCGAACGCACGCGGGATCATTTCTTCCAGTTCATCCGGGTGTACCGGGCATTAGCTGAACAAACTATTTCGGCTACCATAAGGTTACACCAGGTAAAATATAAAGAAAGAACGGGCATTCCCCCGGTTGATTATGGCGTACTAATGTATTATAATATGGGCGCCATAACCGGCGATAATAATAATTCTATTTATGAAAGAGCTGTTGCCAACCGGTATAACTCCTATATAAAATCCTATCCTTTACCATTGGATGTTGCTCTGCCCGTTTTTTCGTGGGGACTTAATATTCGGAATGGAAAGGTTGTTGAACTATTAAGCAAAATTGATTTCACGCAGTTTGAAAACGATTCTAATTTTATCCCGCGCGGGCGCGGGATAAATAAAAAGCGGTATCTGGCAAAACATGCCTGTTTTAAAGCTGGTTATTATTTCAGGGAAAAAGATGAAATTAAACAGGAACATGTACCCGCCGATGATCTGCTGGAAATAACCAACCAGATCAACAAACACACCAATCACCGTATTGGCAAATTAATCTTCTACGATCTAGATAGCACTAACCTCGTTCAATATGACAAAGATATTCTCGAAAAAGTACGTAATAACACTGATTAGCCCCCTGATTATTGGAACCGGCATTGTTCTGGCCTGCGCGGGCGACTGGGGACCCGACTACGGCACTTCTAACTTCACACCGGAAGCATTTGTAGACAGCGGATATAAGCCTTTCTTTTATTCCAATCTGTTCTATTACGGTATTTCACATGATGTGCAACACGATAGGCGATTTAACGAAGCGAACATAAACGACTGGTCAACTTTTTTAGGGATTTCAGGTCCCCGCACAGAAATGGAATACCTGTTGCTCACAGCTTCTTCGGCGTCTACCGACAGCATGGCCGGTTATTTAAATGGCAAATCGAAAGCATTGCCCTTAACGATGCAATCCTTTCAGCTGTTCAGGAAAAGCAATAAAAAAGCAACGGCGTTTATCACATATTTGTCCCATGCAAAAAAATGCGAAGCATTTGCTGTTAACAACCTGGACTACGAGTGGGATTATGAATCGAAGAAAAACAAAACTTCGAACTTAAATACAATGCAGTTAAACAAGGAGCTGCTACAGGAGTTTACAAATACAAAAGACCCATTCATTAAAGAACGCTATTGGTTCCAGCTTGAACGATCTTATTTTTTTAATGAGGGACCGCAAAGCGCCATCGACCTTTTTGAGAATAACGAAAAGGCATTCCCTAAAAACGAGATGTATTATCGTACGATGGCATACGCTGCCGGAGCTTATTATAAATTAAAGAACTATAGCAAAGCCAACTATTATTACAGCAAAGTGTACGATGGTTGTACTACCTTAAAAACGGTGGCCCATTTTAGTTTTCATCCCCAGGAAGAAACCGATTGGAAAACTACATTGGCAATGTGTGCCAATAACGACGAAAAAGCTACCCTGTGGCAAATGCTTGGCATATTTTACTCAGATGAAAAACGGGCCATACAGGAAATTTATTCCTTAAACCCACGTAGTGAAAAACTGGACCTGCTGTTAACAAGAGCTGTTAATATTCAAGAACAAAAGTTCAGCGTCTGGGATGATAATTTAATGGAAACACGTTTACAATTTAAAAAAGATAGCTCCACCACCGAACTGGTATCGCTAATTACCCGCATAGCGCGAACCGGCAATACCAATAAACCGTATATGTGGCATATGGCAGCCGGCTATCTGCATATGTTAAATGGAAATACCAAAGAAGCAACAGCCTCTTATGCAGCGACGGAAAAAAAACTACCCAACGAAGAACTGGTACAATGGCAATTGAGATTATTAAAACTTATTAATACTATTGCCGACGCTTCTAATGCAGATAGCAAACTCGAAAAAGTCATATTACCTGATCTTGAATGGTTAAGTAGCAATCAAACTGCCGATGAAACC
>DASUVL010000727.1:0-3406 GCA_036379015.1 Niastella sp. | reverse complement strand
TTCGACACCGATAATATGCTGCATATTGACCGCACCGGTCATTTTGCACTATTGGCCACAGGCACTGATAACATCCATGTGCACAATACTTATTTTTCCTGGAAAAGCACCTCAAGCGTTCGTGACATCTACGATTTCATGGCCTGCAGTCATGTTACCGTTACTAATATTTATTCAAAAGTAAGTTCTGATGATATTGTAAAACCCGGCTCCGATTGCTCTTTGGGTTTTACCAGGCCGGCTACCGATTACAAAGTCCGCAATGTTATCGGGGATACAAACTGTAACCTGTTTCAGATAGGTTCTGAAACAGCGGATGATATCACGGATATTTGTGTAGACAACGTTTATATCCTGGGTTCCAACAAAGCAGGCTTTTCCATTTCAACCAACGATGGCGGTCATGTGAAAAATATTCACCTCAACTGTGGACATACCGGTCCGCTGCATGCACGGTCAAAAATGTATCGAACATTTACTCCGTTCTTTATTTCTATATCCAATCGCGGCCGCATTATTGGGGCAGAAGTAGGGAAGTATGCGTTTACTGACAATGGAGAAAAGCACAATGAGTTGCTGGTAAAGAATGTCAATATCGGCCAGGTGGAAAACATCATCCTGAACGGCATTGATATTTATGAAGTATACGCAGGCAGCTCATTCAATGGAAAAAGATGGGCCGGGTACGATGGAAAACAACGCCGGGCAACACCAATTATCGCAGGCTATAGCCTTCCTGCTACCGGCGATGTTACCGGTGGTCTTGATTTTACCCTGCCAAATGGCAAACACACCGGGTATATAAAAAATGTTGTTTTCAATGATGTACATGTGCTGGTGAAAGGCAGCAACCCATTGTCTGATACCGCGGCCTCGCCGCCTGAATTGGGCGTAGGCCAATACAATGCAGCTAACCTTAAAGTACAACCTGCATACGGGCTTTGGGCGCGGCACGTAATGGACTTAACTGTAAAAGGTTGTTCTTTCAATTATGAGCAACCGGATGGTCGTTATGCAGTATACCTGGATGATGTAATAAATGCAGCAATCACCGCATGTAAAATGGAGCGGCCGGCCGGTAATGAGGAAGTGATAAAGCTCAAAAATTCAACGAAGGTTCGTATTGAAAATGTTTCATATCCCGAGCCTGGCAGGAACAGTGCACCTGCTAAATAACGTCGGTGAAGTAGTTCCATTGGCAATAGGCATTTTGTATTCCGCATTAAGCGTTCTGCGTTCTGCGTTTAGCTTGTATTGCGTTTTATCGGTACTTTTATAAAAAAGTATTACCATGGAAAATAACTTTCCCTACGACACCCGGCTTGATATTAAATATGCCCCCCTTGAACTCATTGATGTGCCGGCCATAGTAAAAGCCAATACGCACAAATGGTTTAATCAAACGCTTACCCAGGTAAATAACAGTGTGGTGAGGGTAGCGATTGTAGAAGGGGAGTACCATTGGCATAAACATGACAATGATGATGAGTTCTTCTTTGTGTTGGAAGGACAACTACTCATTGATCTCGAAGACAAAACCATTGCATTAAATCCCTGGGAAGGTTTTACCATACCAAAAAGTATTGTACACAGAACACGAGCATTACAAAAGACGGTGATGTTAATGGTAGAGACGAGTGAGATTGTTCCTACAGGCGATTAAATACGAGGTAAGAAGTAGGATGTAGGAAGTAAGAGGTAAGAAGCTCGCGAATTTTATGAGTTCAAAAGTTAGGTCTCTTCCTACTTCCTATCTCATAAACAAAGAAAGAGGCTGTCTGTTATTTCAAGACAACCTCCTTAGTTATGAAGGACGGATCAACTAAATGTATCAATCAACCAGTTTTGTTACACTGGGATGCTTTTCTAAAGAGTCAACAATAGTAGCAGTATTCTGAAACAATTCCACTATCACCTGCTTACGTGCGGTTGTCCACCTGCCAAGGGTAATATTATATACCCCACCCATCATACTAAACAAGCCGGCATCGGAAGCATTAGGACTAGGTGGGTGTAACTCATTAAAGGGGTAAGCCATATTGGCCGTATTGCCAGTGGAACGGTAATACAGATAAGGGACTATTTTAGGCTTATATGTAGCCGAATCTATACCTACCGAATACATAGAGTACCAGTCGTTATTAGTGATCCTATAACCTAATATGGGCGTTTTGGTCGGGTCATAAAGAGCGGCGTTTCCACCAGACCCCAGAAACAATACATCTACCGGCACTGATTTTTCGGTAATAGTAGTTCCTTTAAATATGGCTACACCACAGGCGTTTCCACTGTTGGCCCAGGGGCCGGAATTTGAAAACTCACTTGGACGGACCAATCCCCCATCACCAATATTAAAGTACATAGTACTACCGGTAACAGGATGTTTACCACTGGTAAGAAAAGTTTTCAGACACCTGTTTGGTACCGGAAAAGTATCTATACTTGCTGAACCATTAATTTTTTTACCCTGGAAACCAAAATAAAAGAATTGTCCTTTTTTTACACTACCCGACGTAATGTTCCATTTAATGGTACGCATCCCACCTGTAGCCCATCCGGCATCGAGTGGAGTAGCAGAACTGGAACCACCTGCATTGTTACAATATACAATGCAGTAAGGCGTGATGGAAAAGTCTATATCTGTAGTTGCCAGCATTTGAGTATATTCATTACCACCGTCACCACCTTTAGGGTCGGTCTGGTTCCCGGTTATAAGAAGATCTTGTGCAGAAGATCCCATATTGATTATATCATCGCCATTCCTTGTTCTGAAGTATTCAGGTCCTTCAGCAGCACGAAAAGGAATGCCTACATAAGCCGCCAGCCCAAAAGGCACATTGTTGGCATAGCTTGCACCTGGATTAGTATAAAAAGCAAGGTCGCCAAAACCATCATTGATCTTTTTATCACCACCTATCACTTCTCCTGTTTTCGGCGCGGGATTGAAACTGGATTTATTAACAAGGCAAAGTGAGCTTTCATACAATTCAGGATGCGCGTGTAGCTGAGCCACTGTTACCGCGTTTATAGCAACCAATCCTTTACCTTTAGCGGTAATGTTGGCTTCCGTTATACCTGTAATGGTTAAAATGCCATTTTTACGGGTTAATGTACTGCCGATGATATCAATCTGTACCGAGTCGCCCGAATGGTAGTTGGCAGCAGCAGCCCCAATCTCTACAGAAATACCACGCAGTGTTTGCAGACGGCGGATATCCTGCACCACCAGCAAACCGGCAGGAAGATTTTTTTCGGTATGGTCCGATATAACAACCGCAGCCAGTTTGGAAGCTCCAAACATATTCTCTTTTGAAAGAACCAGATCCTCCTCTTTATAAAGCTGACGCACATCAAAAATAGAAATGATATCGCTGGGCACACCACCCGGATAATCATATTTAACCTT
>DASUVL010000726.1:0-2508 GCA_036379015.1 Niastella sp. | reverse complement strand
CTGCTCTTACCAACTGCAGGCTGTTTTGAAATCTGGTTATCTGGCTGTATAATTTCGGACTAAGCCCGGTGTATTGTACAAACAATTGTTGCATATAGCGGGCCGAAATGCCATACCGGGCGGCCACTGTTTCCATGGTGTCAAAAATATCGGGTTGCTGCAGTTCACGCATCATGTTGCTCACCACAGCTACTTTATGTAGCCTTTTTACTGCTAGTGATAATTGCTGCAATAAAAATGTTTCAACCAGTGCAATTTTTTTGGTCCATGTTATTGTTTCATGCAGTTGTGCATGTAAGGTGCGTATGTCTTTACCTGATACATCACTAAGGTCTACTACCTGGTTATTAAAAAGGCTGATCCTGTCATTTAATATGCTGGCGGCGGCGTGCGGAAAGAATCGAACACCCAGCATGGTATTACGGCCTACAGACCGCACAGGCAGAGGCCGGAGGAGTTGTCCCCACAATTCAATAGCAGGTGTGGTAACAAACGCATCTCCTTCACCTGTTTGCCAGTTCCCGGTGCCCAGGTTAAACACGATCTCCATACTGCCGCATGGGAATACGGTGTCTTCAAAGGTGGCATTGGCCGCGGATTCATACACATAATAGCATTTTACATACTGTTGTAATGGCTTGCCCGGCTTGATTTCATAGTAGGTCATGGTGTTATACCTTTTTACGCATCACCGTATTTCTGTATTAAAGATACAAAAGCGTCTTGATGCATGGTTATTTACCGCCTGTTGTACGGCGAAATTACAAGGTGCTGTTTTACAGGAATTGTATAAATCGGAAGAAACCGCAAAAAGCGAAACGCGGAACGCTTAACCTGCCTGCCGGCAGGCGCAGAACTTAATGCGGAGAGCTGTATATCATAGGCGATTTCCTGTATTGTGCATTTTGCGTTAGGTATTAGGCGTTAAGCATTTACCTGCTTACCAGACCAACCGTATTTCCCTCCGGGTCGGTAAACCAGGCAAATTGTTTGTTGTTGGGAAGAATTACAGGGCCGACCAGCTTTTTTCCACCTGCTTCTTCAATTTTTTGCAGGCTTTCATTGATGTCGGTAACCTGTATATAAAACAGCACATAATTGTGCGGATCGTGCCCCAGGGAAGTGATCTGACCCTGAATCCCAACTTCAGAATTGGTATTGATCAGCGACGCCATGGGTATGCCGGTGGGGGTCCAGCCAAATAAATCGGAATAAAATGAAGCTATTTTGGTTAAGTCTTTACAACCGATCTCGAAAAAAACAACCGGATTGGCAATAGGTATTGTCATATGAATTATTTTATAAATAATGTTGTTGTGCGTTGTTGTAGATAGCGATCGATGTTGTGCGAAGGATAATGGAAATAATTCCTTACTATAATTTACTGAATTTTACGCTATAAAACAATTGGATCGTAGTTAAAGTAATGCAATCATTCCATCCTATTAATCCGGGCGACTATTATTATTGAGCAGGTTGAATTCAATCTTACTTTAACCTCCTGCGAATGATGTTATTATTTATGAGTATTTATTTTATCCAGCTGGTTGAATGCCCGAGGCTCCGGTTAGCTGGATTTCTTTACTTTGCAGTATGTTAATACGGTTTCCGACATCATCGTTTGATAAACATGATTCCGATGTACTCCAGTTTGGTAATACGCCCCTGGCCAGGTACAGAAAAGCTACTGCAATCGGTAAAAGAACCAGCTTTATTACAGAACATACATTGATCTTCGTTTTGCAGGGCCACAAATTCCTGCATATCGAAGAGCAATCCTATACCGCGGAAAAAGGTCACCTGATGTTACTGAAACGCGGCATTTATGCCATGTCGGAATTTGTACCGGATGGATTGAACTATGAAGCCCTGCTGTTATTCTTCACCGATGATTTTGTGAAGAAATTCCTGCACACACATCATTTAACAACAACAAGATCACTCCCAACGGCAGCCCCCCTTGTTATTCACACCAACGAATTGCTGGAAGGTTTTAAAACCCAGTTCATGGGCTATTTTGGTAAAACACTGCATGGACTGGAAAGCATTTTGCAATTGAAACTGCAGGAGCTCTTGCTGCTTTTACTGGGCGGTGCACAAGGACAATCGGTGCTGGCATTTTTACAAAACATTGCTTTTGGTCAGCCGATTGAGATTGATTTTATTGTTCGCAAACATTTGCTGCAACCGCTCTCTCTGGAAGAGTTGGCGAAACTATCGGGTCGCAGCCTGGCTTCGTTTAAACGCGATTTCCAACAGCAATATAACAGTGCCCCTAAAAAATGGATCAATGAACAACGGCTGGAACATGCCCGTATGTTATTGCTGCATGCCAGCAAAAACGTTACGGAAGTAGCGTTGGAATGCGGTTTTGAAAATATCCCCCACTTTATCAGGATCTTTAAACAGAAATTTGGGTTCACGCCTAATAGTATAAGGGGTGCGGCCAATGCGCTTTCTCCCGATCAAAATATTGAAACGGATATGATCCCCGGCTAAAAGTGCAAT
>DASUVL010000725.1:0-4295 GCA_036379015.1 Niastella sp. | reverse complement strand
CGTATTACGCTATAATAAATTAAAGCCTTTATTGTAAGGGCAGCAATAGGTCACAGCAAAAAAAAATTAAACGACACTATGAATAAAGATCTCACAAAAATAATATTGGTAACAACGGGAGCTGTTTTGTTCAACCTGGTTTTCTATAATGAAAAACTGGCCATTAATACAGTTTTGTTCGATGCCTTTTTATTGTCGGCCCTTTTCTTTTTGTATCCGCAAGCCAGGCAACATGCCACGGTTAACTGGTTGTTGTTAGCACATATTGTTTGTTTGGCAATGGTGGTGGTGCACAATACCGAATTGAGTAAGATTGCTTTTGTAATAACGGGGTTATTGGTCGCCGGTTTTGCAGAGTATGCACATCGTTCAGTGTGGTTTGCGGGTGGTTCTATGTTAATGAACGTACTCATGGTGGCAGCTTCTTTTGTAGAACCTATCCGGTTCAACCGGGGCGGCCCTGCGATCAAACGCGGTGCGATAAGCCGGGTTATTCGCTTTGCTATATTCCCCATCATATTATTGGTTGTATTCTTTTGTATTTACCTGTTTGCTAATAACGTATTTTCTGACATAGCAAGCCAGATAGGCGCACAACTTGAACTGTTCTTTGGCCACTTTTTCGATTTCTTTTCCTGGCAACGAAGCCTGTTCCTGTTATTAGGATTGTTGATCACCGGTTCTATATTGCTGAAAAGCAAGTTTGATTATTTCAGCGTACGGGAAGCCCGTTTGCACGATGGTTTGCAACGGTTCCGGAAAACACTGAATAAAAGAAGGGAAGGGGCATTCTTTCAATTCATTGAAATGATCATGGGCCGGATGGCCTATGGTATGATGGCTTTGAAGAATGAAAACACAACCGGTATCATTAGCCTGATATTATTGAACATTTTATTGCTGGTGGTGAATATCATTGATGTGAATTTTTTATGGATACATTTTCAATACAAAGAAGGCGAGCCGGTATATAAAATGGTGCACGAAGGTACAGAACTGCTGATCGTTTCTATCGTATTGGCGATGGCTATTCTGCTATTCTTCTTTAAAGGGAATCTCAATTTTTACCGGCGGAACAAATGGTTGAAGCATGGCGCTTATGCATGGATCATCCAGAATGCTATGCTGGTGAGCTCTGTTTTTCTCCGCGACTATTATTATATTCTCAGGCATGGGCTTGCCTACAAGCGAATTGGGGTGTTATTCTTTTTGATAATGGTGTTGGTAGGATTGGCAACCGTATTTTTCAAAATATGGAACCGGAAAACGAACTACTTCCTGTTCAGGGTGAATGCATGGGCTGGTATTGTAGTGCTGGTGCTGGCAACTACCGTTCATTGGGATGAGTTTATTGCAGGGTATAACCTGAAACGAAAAAACACTGTGGACCTGGATGTATCGTTTTTGCTTTCCCTGTCAGACAAAGCGCTGCCCCTGATCGACACCAATATTATTGCATTACAAAAACGGCAGAACGATCTGCAGACTTTATCTACTAACAGGAGCGCGGCATGTGATACCTGCTTTATTGAACAATTGAAGCAACGGGAATTGGCATTTACGCAAAAGCAACAACAGTTTTCCTGGTTATCATGGAATTATGCAGATGCATACACCAAAAAATATTTTCAAAAAAAGGGATTGATCAACCCAATAAAAGCTAATTAATTATGAGATCATTTTCAGTAGCTGTCAAAATTTGGGCAAAAACAGTGGCTTTGAATGCGTTCCTTTGGGGTGTATGGAGCTTGCTTAACGGCGATATATGGGAGGCATTTGGATCAATACTGCTTTTATTATTAGGGTTTATTGTTACAATGCCATTGTTAATGTTAATTGTTCCATTGGTTAATGTGAGTACCTTGATACCATATAGCATTAATGCCAAAACTGCCTGGCTTACTTTTTATTTAACAGGATTGATCATTTTTTTTTATGGGCTGTGTTCAATCCTTAGATCAGACACATTTTTTGAAAGGTATTCATGGGCTTATAAGTTTATGGGCACTACCATCGGCGGCTTGCTAATTGCAGTAATAACATCACGTAAATCACTTAATAAATTATATACAGCGTCTTAATAATATTATTCGTTTTAAAAATATGTTTTATGAAGTCACAGGAGTTCTCTATCATGTCAAGAATAAAAAGCTTCCGGTTTGCATTGGAAGGCATTGTTTCTTTTTTTAAGCATGAGCATAATGCCTGGTTGCATTTTATAGCAACTGTAGCTGTATTTGCGCTTACCTGGTGGGTAGGCGTTGACAAAAATGAGTTGCTGGCGTTGGTATTTGCCGTTGGGTTTGTTTGGGTTGCTGAAATGTTCAATACCTGTATAGAGCGGGTGATGGATTTTGTTACAGAGAAGCGCCATCCCGAAATTAAATTTATTAAAGATGTGGCCTCCGGCGCTGTTTTAGTAGCTGCTTTAACTGCATTAGCAGTAGGTGCCGTAATATTCATTCCTAAATTATTTTAACAATGAAATTGGTGCAAACGAAAGAGCTTGGTAAATCAAACAATTGGAATCGCTGGATATTGTTCACAGGCGGCAGCGAAATAGATCGCATACTGACCTTATCCATAGGCTTTAGCATTGCTCTGGTGATGGCGCGGATCGCTTACACCGGCAAACTCACTTTTATCTGGATGATATGGAATCTTTTTCTGGCCTGGATTCCATACAGAATAACATCATGGTTGCAACAGCAACCATCGGTTCAAACCAACAAATGGAAATTTGCGGCTATATCATTTCTGTGGCTATTGTTTGTCCCAAATACATTCTACATATTAACCGATCTGTTTCACCTGGGTATATATCATAATGTTCCTAATTGGTTCGATCTGACACTGATCATTTCTTTTGCCTGGAATGGATTGTTGCTGGGCGTTTTATCGGTAAGGCAAATGGAAAGGATGATGCAGCAGTATTTGCCCGGTAAACACGAATTGCTTTTTATTTATCCAATTATGTGGCTGAATGCGTTGGGGGTATATATCGGGCGGTATGTACGATTCAACAGTTGGGACATAGTTACCAATCCATTTGGACTTTCCGCTTATATATTAAGAATGTTATGGCATCCCATTCAATATAAATATGCATGGGGCATGGTCGCATGTTTTTCTGTATTCATGACGCTTGTATACCTCACTATAAAAAGATTAAGCAAAGCTATTCATTGATCCAGGCGCTATACCCTTCCAATATAGCGGTTGGTTTATCCACAAACGGCGCTGTGTTCTCATAGCGCCTTATTTTTTAGAAGTAAGAAATAAGAAGTACGAAGTAAGAAGCTCGCGAATTATCAGCCTTCTCGTATGGCTCAGGCTCCTCTGAAACGCATAAAAAAGCCTCGCGATTTTAGTCGCGAGGCTTTTAAGTATTTTGTTTTTTCATCCGCCAGCTGGTGGAGGCCGGGGGGTTAAAAATCAACTCCCATCGCAAAATGTAAGTATGGTTTTCCTTTAAAGAAAACATTCATTTCCCATCCGGCATCTAAACGCAGGAAGTAGCCCAGCAAGGTACTCCGTGCACCAAACCCATAACCGCCTACAAAGGGTCCTATACCACCGGCTTTTATCATCACCTGCACCGGTTCGTTGCCATATACTACCTGTGGGCGTGCCAGTTTACTATAGGTACCGTTCCAGGCACTACCCAGGTCTACAAACTGAATAAGCTGGAAGTTGCGCAGGAAGGCATTATTGATTGGTTTATTGAATAAGGTAGCAAATACCGGCAAGCGGAATTCACTGTTTATAACCACTGCATTATTTCCATTGGCTACGTTTTGGGGGAAACCACGCATGTTTACAGCCAGTGACTGGAAAGCATAGGTGGGATCATTTGGTCGTGGATTCTCGCTGTATTTAGGGAACATCCAGCCATCAACACCACCCAGGTAATAAACGATCTTCTGACTACCCCAGGAGAAATCACCCGATGCCCGGCCCGCCCATATAAAGTTGCGGTAAATGGGCAGGTAGTAACGTCCGTCAAAACCAAAATTATAGGTAAAACGTCCGGGTTTCAGATTGCCATCTGATGGTTTACTCACCTGGGCATCCAGGTCCATATATATCTTATAGCGCAAACCGTTCCAGATGTTTGTTGCTTTTTGAATAGCATCATCATGTACATATTCTAAGCGGGTAACAGAAAAGGTTTGTTTATTGAGGTCAGGTGCTTTTAACGTCATGGTATCGGTTGTGCTACCAGTCAGGGAACCACGCACCACCACTTTGTCGGTACGGATACCGGTCGATAGCCTTAAGCTGCGTACCCTGTC
>DASUVL010000724.1:0-3423 GCA_036379015.1 Niastella sp. | reverse complement strand
TATTGAAAAGGAGATCTTCGCTGTCATTCCTTCCTGCATGCAATTTGTTTTGCAACATCTCTATCATTTCATTTTCGCCTTCCATCGTTGTTCCGTTATCCACCAGCACCAGCTTTTTCTTTCTCAGGTGATTAATGCAGGCATTATAAGCAATTTGAGCAATCCAGGTGCTTAACCTGGATTGAAACTGAAACCCACTTAAATTCTTATAGACTTTTAAATACACTTCCTGGGCAAGATCTTTCCTGTCCTCAGGAGAGGTTACCATTTTGAAAATAATTTGGGTCACCAATCTTTCCGTCTTATTAATAATGACAGTAAAAGCACCGGTATTGCCACGCAGTACTGTTTCTACCAGCCATTGGTCCTCCTCTTTATTGTCATTTTTTTGAACCACTTAGCAATTAGACAGGCAAGATAAAAAAATGTTGCACCCTGTATCTAAACAGTTTCGGCTACTACTACCCTACACACTTATCAGCCAAAAATGCACGTTTATTGCCTAAAACAGCACACTTATTAACTGCATAGGTATTATCTAAAATTCTGTTATAGATTTACGCAGGAACACATTAAAAATATATCATCACTTTATTTCCGGGATTATCAGTTTACAATTCAATAAAAACTGAAAATCCGAACTGTGGCAAATTGTTAACTATCGTGCGAAATTTAAAAGCGAGCGGCTGCATGAATCCAGCAGACAGGTACAAATCTCTGCAATCAGAGTGGAACACTAAAGGTCAGTCACATGCCAACGCCATAAATGCAATGATTGCATTTGGTGAAACTCATGGCTGGAACAATTGGAAAGACGAAGAACCAATTGATATCAGAGACCATTTAGCTGCTGAAATACTTTCTCTTTTAAGAAAAGCCAACAAAGAAGGAACCATAGATGAGTTTAGATCAAACTTTCCTCCTGCGCATGCTCCCTTTTTAAATAATATCCAGGAGCAAGGACAAAGCATTGAGAATTTATGTTATATCAACGATAATAAAATTGCCTTTGTCATTGGCACTGCTTATGAAAAACGAAAGGCATATTTATTAACGAACAGAACAGTTGAAAAACTAAGGGATAGTATACTATCTATTGGCAAATCACATCAAAATGAAATTTTCGCAATAGCAGAAAACAGATCAGTAACTACGTATAAGGGGTGGGAAGGAAAGAGAATATGTCAATTCAAACTCCCGGAAGTCGACAACCTGCCCATCACCCAGGTAATTCCCTTTAATGACGGATTATCCGTTTTACTAATATCAGCTGAGGGAATTTATTTATTGACTACCGGCGGAAATACTATGCTCCACCCGGTTCCCGATCCGGATGATGAGGAATGGTCGCCTTATATTGACATGGAACATGCGGCTTTATCCAATGACAATTCATTGATAGCCCTTGGCGACCAGTGTTCAGCACACAGGATATTGAACCGGGAGGGTAAAATGATTGCTGAAGTCGGTCCTCAATCATCTTATCCGCATTATGCGTTATTTTCCAAAGACGGGCAACAGGTTATATTGAATTCCTGTCATTTTTATCATGGTACCACAATCGGCATTCCTACTAATACTATACAAGGATTAAAAATAGAACCTTATGCCGAAGATGAACGGTACACCGTTATCGATGATAATTGCAGGGTATATGCCGCGATAGCCACATCAGCCTACTATATTTTTGGAGATGCCGCCGGCAATATAAAAGCTTTTGATAAAACAGGAAAAAAAGTCTGGCATTACTTCCTGGGTTCCACCATCACCGGAATGACCATCTCTGATGATGAAAAGACGTTGTGGGTAGCTTCCTGTTCCGGTATTATTCATTCACTTATACTCGACATTGGGCAAAGAGATGATCACTCCATAGGCACTGGCAATCATTATGAACAATTCAGGATCATCTTCTGGAAAAATGAACAACAACCGCTCGTGTGGTAGAATAACATTGACCAATAAGCTTCGGGGTCGTCTCTATATAATGAGACGGCCCTTTTTTATTTTCCCGCTGAGTGTAAACTTAAAATGAATTTAATGTTATCAATTTACACAGTGCGTTCATTCATAACCGCACATATTATTTTCGCAGCATAAATGATAACTGTTTAATTCATTGTATTTAATTACGACCAACAGTAGTACCTACCGATTGTTTTGTCCGTCTATGGATATGCGGGCATTCATAGCCTGAAAAATTGCGCCCACCCCACCAAGAATATAATTTTCTTAAATACTAAAAGTAACCGACCAAATGAGGAAACCTTTCATTGCAATGCTGTTAATCTTGCTATTAGCAAGCCTGACAGGCTACAAACTATCAGCTCAAACAACACAGGCCTCTATTATCGGCCTGATCACCGATGAGAACAAGAAACCCGTTCAGGGAGCCAGTGTGCAGTTGACCAACGAATCAACCGGATTTACCACCGCAACATTGACCAATGCAAAAGGTGAGTATATTTTTAAAGAATTACCCCTGGGCGGCCCCTATACCATCAAGTCGACGTTTGTTGGTTATGGCGAGCAGAAGCGTACAGACTATTCGTTGAACCAGGGCGATCTGCTGCGGGTGAACATAACTATGCAGGTTTCTGCGGCCAGCATGAACGAAGTTACCGTAACAGCTACGGGTCAACGGAAGAAATCAGAAAACTTTGGCGCAGCTACCTCCGTAACAGCCCGCGATATTTCCCGGTTACCCGTAAACGGCCGCAACTTTACCTCATTGATCGATCTGTCGCCATTAAGCAGTGGCAGTAGCCTGAGCGGCCAGTTAGGTTCTTCTACCAACATAACTATCGATGGTACTTCAGCAAAAAACCCCACCTCCAGCAGCGGCACTAATAGCCGTATCGGTGGTCCTTATGCCATGTCCATGGAAGCCATCCGGGAATTTAAAGTAGTAACCAATCAATACGATGTTACTTATGGCCGTAGCGGTGGTGGTACCATCAGCACCGTTACCAAGTCAGGTACCAATACCTTTTCAGGCAGTGCCTTTATGTTTTCAAGGGCCGACTGGTTATCGAGCAAATATGATATGCGTGGCGCACGGCGCGTAAATGATTTCTCTACCAACCAGTATGGATTTTCATTAGGTGGCCCCATCATCAAGAATAAAGCCCATTTCTTTATTGCCTGGGATCGTCAGGATGATGCCCGGCCTTTACAGCTTGCCGATATTCAATCGGTTGCTGATGAAAAAAGATTAGGGTTGAGCAAGCTTGTTCTTGACACTTTTCTTACCATCGCCAGGAGCAAATACGGCGTGTCCGATGCGCCCCAGACCGGATCTTTTGATAGGAAAAGACATACCGATGCTGCTTTTGCCCGTGTTGACTGGCAATTGAATGCAAAGAACCTGTTAACCATCAGGGATAACTATGTGAATGACCGCGCTCCGCTGGGTCGCGATGA
>DASUVL010000723.1:0-2550 GCA_036379015.1 Niastella sp. | reverse complement strand
TTTTCAAATTGCCACATTCTCATATTAATTAGGTTCTACCAGAAATAACGGCTGATCGTACTCTACAGGCGAAGCATCTTCCACCAGCACTTTTACAATACGGCCTTTTACTTCGCTTTCAATTTCATTAAACAGTTTCATGGCTTCAATGATGCAAACCACTTTACCGGTTGTAACATCATCGCCTATTTCTACAAACGCAGGTTTACCGGGTGCCGAGCTGCGATAGAATGTACCGATCATCGGGCTCTTAATAGTTATAAAATTGTCTGCAACGGTGTCTGCAGTTTTTGGCTTATCACCAGCGGGAGTTACATGCGCAGCATTTTGACCAAGGGCAGTCTGCTGTGGCATGGCAGTCATCATAGGCAGGTTATGTACAGGAGCAGCAATGACATTCTGAGCCGGTTCTTCTTTTTGTTTGATGGTTAATTTAAATCCCTTTTCTTCAATCGTCACTTCCCCAATATTTGACTTGTTGATCATTTTGATCAACTCCTGAATTTGTTTAAAATCCATCTGGTAAAAATTTTAATTGTCGTTTAAGTCCTGTAGAACAGGCGGCTAAGATAAGGATTACACACTAAATATATCCAAAACCGTTTTTAAAAATGGAGTTGGGCATTTATCCAAAAAAAAGAGGACAATGGAATTGTGTTCCATTGTCCTGATATAACGTAAGTATATGTATTATTCTTTTACGCGTTCTACATATTCCCCGGTCTTCGTATTTATACGAATCAATTCTCCTTCATTCACAAACAACGGTACGTTTACGGTGGCGCCGGTTTCAACGGTGGCGGGTTTTAAAGTACGGGTAGCCGTGTCGCCTTTTACACCCGGTTCGCTATAGGTTACCTTCAACACAATTTTATCGGGCAGCTCTACACTCATCGGTTGTTCAGATTCGGTATTCACCAGTACCGATACTTCTGCTCCATCTTTCAAAAACTGGGGAGCATCTATCATGGTTTCGGCAATGGCTATCTGTTCAAACGTTTCATTATCCATGAAGTTGTAACCGGTATCGTCTTTGTACAGGAACTGGTATGTTTTGCGTTCTACACGTACCGGATAAATGGTATCACCGCTGTTCCAGGTTTTTTCAATACTGCGGGTATTGTCAAGGCCTTTCAATTTTGCCCATACCTTGGCAGCGGCCCGGGCCGTTTTATTTTCACCAAATTCAACCACTGTATATAAGCTTCCGTCAAGTTTAATGATCAAACCGCGGCTGATATCTGCTGTACTTGCCATAAATTATAAAAATTTCAAAAGTCAAAAAACAAGTGATAATCAAAAAGTGGCAGCAAAATTATGGCAAAATTGGCAGGTGGCAAAATGAACAGTAAATCGCAAATAGTTGTCAATGACGGATATTGGGGGCCAAACGATAGTAAGGTATCCTGTGTACTCCTTTGTTTACAGCTTATTTTCCGGCTGCTCCGCAACCGGTTTTTGGGGAACTTTTGGCTCAGCAGCTACCTGAACTTTCGACGCAGATCTGACTGATTTGGCTGATCTGATAGTGATTACCCCTGAACTCTTGGCTTTTACATTAGCAGCCAGTTTTGCACTGACCCGGACATTAGCAGCCGCTACCGGCGTTGCTTTTTCCGCGGAAAACGGTATCGTTTCAGCCTTATTTATGGGTTTAACTTGTAGCACTTTTGCCGGATTAGGCTTATATCTTATATTTATTTTTGCTGCCGGTTTTGCCTGAACGAGGGTTTCCGCCTTTAAGGGGCTTGTTTCTACAGACGTTACCGGTTTTGCCGGTGAAACCTGTACCTCTTTTACTTCAACAGATGTTGCCGGTTTTATTTTATAAATATGACCATCCTTTGTTTCAAAAGTCCTTGCGGGTTTTGCTTTGAAACCCTGAACCTCCTTTACCTCAACAGACTTTGCTGGTTTTGCTTTAAAACCCTGAACTTCCCTTACTTCAACAAGCGTTGCGGGTTTTGCAGGTACGCCATTGACTACAATAACGCTTTTGGCGGTTTTTACATTAATGTCATTCAACATCGTCTTCACAATTTCTATTTCAGCCGGGGTGGCTGGTCTGCCCTGCGCCACCATTTCCTCTCTTACGGTTGCCGCAGTTCCGGGCTTAACATTAGCCGAGGCCTCCGGTTTGGACTGTATTCTGATCCTTATCTTCCGGGGTGGAATGTCTCCATATTTATCCTCATACTGTTTGTCTTTGCTCCAGTCCGTTAGGGCAACCGCTTCTACAATTTTGTTATTCTTGTCCCTTACGATCACGATGCACTCGCCGTTATTATCGGCAACAGTGATACAATAGCCTTTTTTGTTTAAGCAATCCTGCAAAATGATTGCTGGTGGAACCGGTATTTCGGATACTTCGATCTTTTCAGGTGCCTCAGGCGCCTCGGGCGCTTCTGGCGCTTCTGGCACTTCCCGGATCACAATTCTTTCAGGAACCTCTGTAGCTTCTGGAACTTCCGGTTTTTCAGGCGCTTCCGGCAGTTCCCTGTCGTCCCGGGGAGAAGTTAATGTGGGTGGCGGGGGTGGTGCTGGCGGTTC
>DASUVL010000722.1:0-4396 GCA_036379015.1 Niastella sp. | reverse complement strand
AACGTTGAACTACCGCTTTCCGGAAAACTCAATCACTTCCATTCAATTCCGCCAGGTAAATCACCACACAAACAACAAAACCATACATGTACAAAGAAATGTATTGCTTGATCATATCAGCGATGCAGTGATCTTTACAGACATGGACCTGCGTATTCTTTACATTAACAAACGGGCCGAAGAGGTTTATGGAATTCGCTCGAAAGAGGTGGCCGGATGCCTTTTTCGCGATGTTATACAATATGAATACATCAATGATTCGCCGGAAGAAGCCTTGCAGATCTTACAACAAACGGGTCGCTGGCAGGGCAAGGTGTTATTTACAAGAAAGGATAAACAACAATTTTATCTTTTGTCTACAGTAACTTTTGCCAGGGATGAAAAAAAGAAACCGGTTGGACTGATCGCCACCCTGAAAGATATTACAGCTGAGGAATTAACCAATAAGGCAGCACGCAAGAGTAAATTAGAACAGCAAAAAGTAATTAACCGCTTAATGATAAAAACCCAGGAGAATGAACGAAACGAACTGGGTAGAGAACTGCACGATAATATTAACCAGATATTGGCGGCGGTAAAGTTGCAGTTGGAATATAGCCTTGAAAATTATAATGAAGAAAAATGCACGGTAGAAAGATGCAAAAACAATATCGAAGAAGTGATCCGCGAAATTCGCAACCTCTCGCACCGGTTGGTTTTACCACGATTTGCCGAAACCAGTCTGCTTACAGAAATACAAAAAACGATCGATAACATCCTGCAACACCAACCTGTTTACCTCGACCTGCACGGGTTGAATGAGCTGCTCATTCCCGATAATATCAAAGAAACCATATATCGTATTATACAGGAACAATTAACGAATATCATCCGCCATGCAAATGCTAAAAAAGCGGTCATAAAACTATACAACACCAATACAACCGTCTTCCTTTCCATTGAAGACAATGGCATAGGCTTTAACCAGACCCAGTCACGCAATGGTGTAGGCATTACGAACATCCTGAACCGGGTTGAAACCTATAACGGATCAACCCGCATTATCTCGGCCCCCGGTAAAGGATGCAGGCTTGAGGTTTCCATTCCTCTAAAGAATGAGGAATGAAAAATCATCTCCCCCTTAAAGCCATGTTGCTTTGTATCCCTTATTAGCTTTCTCTTTGATCAACTTATCCTTTTCCAGTTGAGCCGTAGTTTCTTTGCCAAAGGTCTTCACATGCACCTGTCCTTTTGTGCCAACTCTTCCATAGCGAACGATCAATTTACAACCATCCAACGCTGCCTCCCAAAACCGGCTGGTTTCGCCCTCGGCATTAATAAGCCGGTGGAACGTTAAATGATCATAAGGAGTAGCAACCGCGGGCACTTCAGGTATAATAGCAGCTGGAATGCTGATACTACTTTCTGCTTCCTCATTGGCGCTTGCTGTTTCATTTACAACCTCTCCTTCCGCCGTCACCTTCTCCTCTACCAGCCCTGGTTCCTGATGTAAGCGTTTTACTATATGTTCCAGTACTTTATCGGGTTGACTTAACCAGTCTTTTGCAAATACATTTATGGTACGCCAGTTAAACGTTTGCAGAATGGCCGGACGCTGATAATATTGCTCCAACAGATTTTCATTCTTATAATGCCTGTCGTCATCGAGCAAAATACTCAGGCTATATGTTGTGTCACCGGCTTTGGCCTTTACTGCCAGCGAACATTTGAAATCAGACTGCCCTACCTGTTCTGCTACTTCATATCCTTTCTTTTCAAGTTGTTCCTTGATCTGTTGCAGAATAATGTTATCGGCCTTGGATCTTGTTCTATCCTTTTTATGTAGCACAAGGCTATCTAAAATGGTGCGGGCCGATTTCATATCACCACAACTTACCAGTTCTGAATATTGCAAAAAGCGTTTAAAATAATTGGCGCCTTCATTATATTCATTGGTAATGTGATTATGCCTGATGCTGCTTACAACGGCCATATGCTTTTTAGCCCGGCTAAAAATTACATTCAACCTTTTTTCACCGCCTTTCTTGTTAATAGGCCCAAAATTCATGATCATCTTCCTGCGGGAGTCGAATCCGTAGCATACGCTCATGATGATGATATCACGCTCATCGCCCTGCACATTTTCAAGGTTCTTTACAAACAGGCCAATGAACTGGTCCTCTTCCGTACGGCCCCAGGCGTCCTCTAATAGCTGCTCGAAAGCCTTGTCGTTGGCAGCCAGTTTTGTTAACGCATTTTCAATAGCCTCCTGTTGTTCCTGGCTGAACGCAACGATCCCGATACTTTCCTTTATTTTCCGTTGCAGCAATGTTTTCACCATGTGAGCGATATAATCTGCTTCGTCGGTATTAATACGCTTTTCATATACACTATTAGGCAGAAAATGGAAGCTGATACTCCGGTCAAATAATGCATCGGCATGTTTGGCAGCTTCCTGCGGCTTGGCTATTTCTATCGATTTCTTCTCGGTATGATGTATGGTTTTGTCGGGTATGGTGAGCAGGGCAGCGTCATAAAAAGCATGGTTACTAAAACTGATCAAAGTTTCAAAACGGCTTCTGTAATGCCATCCCAACATAACATTGTTCAGCTTTCTGGCGCCCTGTACCAACAGGCTGTCTGCATCGTTGCTCAATAATTCATCATCGTCCTCATCTTTATACACTTCCAGGTCATCGGGATCTTCGGTTCGTACCGTAAAGAAATTGGTAGGCGGCATTTGCTTATCATCGCCAACAATAATGGTTTGTTTGGCCCGGTACAAAGCCGGTATCCCTTCTTCGAGGGTGATCTGACTGGCTTCATCAAAGATCACCACATCAAAAAATCCTATATCCACCGGCAAACTGTCGCTTACGCTTAACGGACTCATCAGCCAGACCGATTTGAGGTCCTTCAAAACAACGCCACTTTCTTTGGCCGATAACTCCCGGATACTTTTGAACCGGATGCTTTTGTTGAACTCGTTTTCCAGTATCTTCCGGCCTTCTGTATAATTCCTTTTAAACTCCCGTTGTTCGGGGGTTAACTGGCTGCTGGCTATATTACTTAATTCAACATTATTCAAAAAACGTTGCCTTACAGCAGCCCTGATATAATCAGCATTTACTTTCAGCAATTGTTTGTAACAATGCTGTATTTGCCTCACCGCCTTTTCAATGGAATGCATATCGGTATTGGCAAATGTTTTATTTTGCTGGTAAATGTGCGACAATGTTTTATTGGCCATACCAGCTTCTGCCTGCAATGGCGTAACCGGTACTGTCCTTAGAACGTCTTTCACCGAACCGGGCAGCTCAGAATACTCACGCAAGGCAGGTAACAGATCACGCAGGCTTTCCGCGTTCATACTTATGCTTTCCAGCTCATCGTAAATGTCGTTTACCGGTTTGGTATTATACTCATTTAAACATTGCTGTAACTGGCTTTGTAATTTTTGCATGTTGTGATTCAACTTGCTCAGCCGCATTACCAGTTGATTTGCATCAGCATGGTGTAATAAGTAGCCAATTTCTTTATCATCTTTTCTGGCCCTTATGCGTTCAATGCTTAAATGGGTCAGGTCAACATTATCAACCTTATATTGCTGCTGCAGAAAATGCCTTTCCATGGCCACCATATTGGCCGCATCATACTCTTCTTTCAGTTGCTGCAATACCGTCACATACCCTGGATGCACTGCATGTTGCGAGAAATCATAACATTCATCGATCTTATTTTTAAGCCGGTTCCATTTACTGTTCAGGAAGTTCAGGAACGATTGCTCATACTTGGCGGCCAAAGGAAGGGCAGCCAGCATATCCTGTTCGCTCAGCCTGGTTTTCCAGTTCTTGTTCCGTTCACGGATCTGTTCAAAATGCTGTTGCTGCTGCTTGTACAAATGAACACCTTTGTCAAACTTACGGGCCGATTCATTGCCTTCATCAACCAACGACAGGCTATCCGTTTCTGCCAGGGGATTTAAAACAATGGCAACCTGAACAAGGTTTTTGATCTGCTCCAACCTGTTGGTATGTTCAGAGGGGATATTATTTTCCCTTACAACGGTAGTAATATCCGTCAGCAAATTGCGGCTGTGCGTCAACAGGTTCTCTAAAACTATATGTGGATTTTCATTACTGAAAATATTCTCGTTTATTTTACTGAAAGGATGCTCGGCAAAAGTAGGTTCGGCGCCCGTTTCCTCCAGTGCGTTACTCAACTGTTGAATAACGGTACCAAATTCCAACCACTCTTTATAATGGGGTAATGCGTCTGTTTCTTTGGCAGCACGGGTTATCAGGTGCTCCTTCAATTCAACCACCCGCTCCAGTAATTTCCTGAATTCAATACCTGCATGTTCAGGAATAGCCGTATGGGTTGCATGAAACTGTTTTAACAGTTCCAGTTGCTCGTT
>DASUVL010000721.1:0-13961 GCA_036379015.1 Niastella sp. | reverse complement strand
GTCGTCTTTTTCGTTCCGCCTCGTACACTTTTTGTTGTTCAGCCCAGCTTTGCGGGGTGAACAGATCCCAGTACACACTGTAAAATTCTTTTTCTACCTGGTTAAAAGGAACCAGCGTAACCTCCTGCGGTTGTCCGGTATTGACCGAATGAAAAACCAGCGGCTTGCTGTTATCTGCTTTCAACCATTTGCCAGGATTGTTTTCCGCCGATACCAGCACCGGGATGCCGGTCACCGGATCGGGTTCTTTATTGCCAAATACACCAGCCAACACCAGCGGCCCATAAAAGACAGCTATGCGACTGGGATTATCGGGCATGGCCTGGGTATATAATTGCAGATCAGGTTTAAAGGTTATGACATCGCCTGTCTTCCAGGTGCGGGTAATGGTGAAATAGCCATTGGCATCTGTTTTTACATTCAATTGTTCTTTTCCGTTCACTGCTACCCATATGCGTTCCTTAGACCAGTAGGGATTACGAATACGCAACGGGAACGAAACAGGCTTTACGGCTTTAATCGTTAATTGCACACTATTATTAACAGGCAATTGGGATTGTTGCTCTACTACAACGCCTTTTTCTTTCCAGTTCAACCGCGATGCAATGAACAGGTTCACATACAAACTTCCATCTGCCCCCTGAAAATAAATGCTTTCGCCATACTTAACATGGTTTTCCATTCCCGACCCAACACAACAGGTAAAAGTATTAAAGGAATCGCTGAACTCTTTTTGGGTACCCATACGCAACGGCACAAAATAGCACATCATACCATTGCTGTGGTTTTGAGAGGACAGGATGTGATTATATAAAGCCCGTTCATAATAATCCATGAGATTGGCCGAAGGCTGCAAGGCAAACATATGCCGGGTTAACTTAAGCATATTGTAGGTATTGCAGGTTTCCATGGTATTGTCGGTGAGCGTCTCATTGAGCTTGCCTGCAGGCCCTAAGTATTCGTAATTACTGTTACCACCCGGGGCATAGGTATGATCGTTCACCACGGTTTGCCAAAAGAAATCAGCAATGGTTTTGTCTTTATCACTGGCTGTTAACTGGTACCGGCGAATACACCCGATGACCTTGGGAATTTGAGTATTGGAATGTTTGCCGGGTAAAATATCTTTTTGCAGGGCCAGCGAATCCAATATCCGTTTATCGTGGAATTTATAAGACAGGTCAAGGTATTTTTTTTCACCTGTTAATGCATAGGTGTTCACCAGTACATCATTCATACCACCATATTCGCAAAACAACATACGTTGCAGGGAGCTATCGGGGAGGTTGCGGATAATGTGAGCCGTCCAGGTAGCCATACCGGTTTCAATGGTCAATGCTTTTTTATTATCACAATAGAGGTAAGCATCCAGCAATCCGGCCATGATCTTATGCACCGTATACCAGGGCGACCAGGCGCCATTGAGATCAAATCCCCTGGAACGTATATTTCCTTTTTCCACTTCGGCCCATACACTGTCTTCCTTGGGAATAGCACCCAAATAGCCATTCCGTTTAGGCTGACATTCAGCAAGCTCTTCTACCATGTAATTTACTTTATCAAGAAAACGTTTATCGCGGGTAACGCCATAGTGCATGGCGCAGGCCGATAAATAATGGCCGAGGGAGTGACCTGCCAAACCGGAATTTTCCCAACCACCGTAGCGCGCGCCTTTCGCTTTGAGCCCTGCATGTTCCCGGAAATCTGCCAGCAGGCGATCGGGTTCAATAACAAGCAAATAGCGCACATCGGCTTCCATGGCGGTTTTGAATGGACCATCCAGCAACTGCACATCCTTCAGGTGAAAACTGTATGCCTTTACAGGAACAACGGGTTTTACCTTCATCAGGGGTTGTTGCTTTTCAGGCACGTAGCTTTGGGCGTAGTTACCAATGCATAGTAACAATAGCAGCGATGTTGATATAAGATGCTTTTTCATTATTTGGATGTAAGGTTTATAGTTTCTGATTAGTTAGTTCCTAGTAACCGTGCCACGGTTTGGAACCGTGACACGGTTCTTACTAACTGCCTTATTTATAAAACCGCCACTCCGCTTTATAGTCTTTTGCAATAGCCTGGTTGGTTATAATGGCCCTTACCATGGCAACCGGCATGGCATTTTCGTGCAGCACGGCATCGTGGTATTGCGCAAAGGTCATTTTACCGCTATCAACAAGTTCCTTTTTCATGGCATAGAACTGCAATCCGCCAATCATATAAGCCAACTGGTATAACGGACTGTACCCGCCAACAAAAGAACGGCGTACTTCGCCTTCGGCATTGGCGCGTTCGTGCCCTACCCTGTCGACCAGGAAATCGATACACTGTTGGGGCGTCCATTTACCCAAATGATAATTCAATGAAAAAATGATACGAGCGCAGCGGTGCATTCGCCAGAACAACATGCCCACGCGGTCTTCAGGAGATTGAGGAAACTTAAGATCCCATAACAACATCTCCCAGTACAATGCCCAGCCTTCAATCCAGAAAGGAGTTTCAAAATTCCGGTACATTTTATACCGGTTGCTCATAAAGCCCTGCAGGTGATGACCGGCAATGAGTTCATGGTGTACGGTAGCACGGGAAAAGTGCGGATTGTTACCACGCATGCTCATCATTTTATCATCCTCTTCCATGGTATTGGTTGGGTAAGAAATGCTCAGCACTTCACCACCCGTAAAGAATGGATTGACCAACTGACGTTCCGGCGTCATCATGATCATTCGCCAGGTTTCTTCAGCTATGGGTGGAATGGTAAGGAGGTTATTCTTTTTCAGAAAGGCGACCGATTCATTGTACAATTTCATAATGGCCTCGGGTTGTTTACCCGGTGGCACATAGGTATTCTTTACTTTTTCCAGGGCTTTTTTCCAGTCTTTACCAAAACCCATCTCCTGCGAAGCTTTTAGCATCTCCGCATCGCACCAGGCAAATTCTTTATTGGCAATGTCTACCAGTTCTTCCGGTGTATAAGGAATAAATTCTAATTGCAGCTGACGGATAATTTCTTCTTTACCGATCGGGTAGCCTACAATACCGCTGCCATCATCCTTGCCACCGGGTGCTGCTTTTGCTTTTTGTTGCCAGAGCTTGCCATAGGCAGCCAGGGAACTATCGAGCGCTTTATAGGTATCAGGCAGCCACCAGGTATAGGCAGGATCGTAGCCGGTATAAAATTCGTTGGTACTTTTCAAAGCAGCCTGAAGTCCCCTGACAATGCCCTGCGCCCGGCGGATAAGGTTAATGGTTATGGTAGAATCTTTTGCCAGGGTTTTGGATAGTTTATCAATGCTTATGGTAATGGCTTTCATATTGGTCGCCCATTGCTGCGCATCGGGCTGCGTGCCCCGGCGGCGGAATTTCTCCATATCATATACGCCGGTCGTACTCGAAAACCAGGTATTGAGCTGGGCATATTCTTTCTTTTCCACTTCCAGCACCCGAAGCTGTTCATCGAGATTTCTCTTAAACAGGATATAATCTACTCTACTACCCGTAGGCAGGCTTTCATAATTCAGTTGCTGCACCTGTTTCAGATAGTCACTGGTAAGGGTTACCAACCTGTCACGGCGTTCGGGTGAATTTTCTACAAAATAGAACCGGTGCAAGCTTCCGCGGTCGGCTTCATATTGTACCATCAGGTTGTTAACCTCACTGTTTTGCTGGTACAGCACCGATTGCGCCATGGTGGATAATGCAAAAAGCAGGCAGCAGACAAGGATTAGTGTTTGTTTCTTTCTCATAATCATGTTTGGTCAATGGTGAATGGTCAATGTGCTCATTTTTCATTTCTGACCTCAAATCTGCACATTCATATACTCCGGTAACACAGGCCGGGTGGCAATACCCTCTTTGATGATCTTCAATACACGTTCTCTTTCTTCACCTATCAGCGTTAAGCGGGGCGCACGAACGTATTCTGATCCCAGTCCTACCTGTGCTTCGGCCAGCTTTATGTATTGAACCAGCTTGGGGTGAATATCCAATTCCAGCAAGGGCAGGAACCAGCGGTAAATGGTACGGGCTTCCTCCAGCATGCCCGCTTTTATCAACCGGTACACGGCTACCGTTTCCCGCGGGAAGGCAGTAACCAGTCCACCTACCCAACCATCGGCGCCCATCAGCAATTCTTCCATAGCCAGTGTATCTACACCACATAAAATTTTGTAGCGATCGCCAAACCGGTTCACCATACGCGTAACGTTTGAGATATCGCGGGTTGATTCTTTTACAGCCTGTACATTATCACATTCCAGCAATTGTTCAAATATATCAAGGGTTACTTCTGTTTTATAATCAACAGGATTGTTATAGATCATAATGGGCAGGTCGGTAGACCGGGCAACGCTTTTAAAGAAAGTAAATGTTTCCCGGGCATCAGTCTTATAACGCATGGGGGGCAATAGCATCAACCCTTTTACGCCCCAGCTTTTGCCCAACGCAGCCTGCCTGATGGCTTCATTGGTAGCCCCTTCTGCAATATTTAATATAACCGGAACCGGACCGGCTATTTCAATAGCCAGTTTTACCAGCGTTTCTTTTTCATCTGTAGTCAGGGTACTGGCTTCCCCGAGACTGCCTCCTAAAACAATACCATCCACACCGGCATCTAACTGTGCTTGCAGTCCTTTTTCAAATAATGCCAGGTCGAGGGTATCATTGGCTGTGAACTTAGTTGTGAAGGCAGGAAAAATACCTTTCCATGATATACTCATTCGTATTAATTTTTAATAAAGGTATTATGAAGCAGTTAGTATAGGATAGCTTGTTTTAATCAGTTTGTTACCAATATTGACAAGTTGGGTAAAGTTGATAGGGTTGATAGAGGGTATTCCTTTATCAACTCTATCAACTTTTCAACCTCTCGTCAATTAATCACTTCTTTACCAATATTAACCTCCTGGCACTGATTATGAGAAAAAATTGGTAATATTGGTTAAACAGACCAAATCACTGCACATGAAAGTCGTTCAGTTCACCATACCGGTTTCCCAGGAACATTCCATTATGGTACAGGAAGATAAACTGCCGCATTTCTATAATCACCTGCACCGCCACAATGAAACACAAATTACCTGGATCATCAAAGGCGAAGGCACCCTTATAGCCGGCACGGCTATGCAACGCTTCCAGTCGGGCGATATTTATATCCTCGGCGCCAACCAGCCGCACCTGTTTAAAAGCGACCCTGTTTATTTTGAAAAGAACAGTCATAGAGATATACATGCCCTTACCCTGTTTGTTGACCTGCGCGGCCCCTTTGGCAAGATCATGGACCTTCCTGAAATGAACAACGTTAAAAAGTTCATGGAAGCCACCCGCAAGGGATTGCAAGTGCCTGCATCACATCAGCAAGACATTCTGAAAAAGATGATACTGATCAAAGAAGCTAAAAACGGCATCAGGCTCGCGTTCTTTATTCAACTGCTTCAAACCCTCAGCAGGATCAAACAATATAAATCACTTTCCAACACACATACAGAAAGTTCCATAACGGAGTCGGAAGGACTGCGCATGAATGATATATACCAATACACCATGACGCATTATACCGAGAACATCACCCTTAAACAAATTGCCGATGTGGCCCATCTTACGCCACAGGCTTTTTGCCGCTATTTTAAAAAACATACGTTGAAAACCTATGTTGCCTTCCTGAACGAAGTACGCATTAATGAAGCCTGTAAAAAAATTGTAGCGGAAAATTTCGACAGCCTGGCTGCTGTCGCCTATCAAAGCGGGTTTAACAATGCGGTTACTTTTAACCGGGTTTTCAAAAAAATAACCGGACAACCACCTAAAAGATTCCTCACAGAATACATGCAGAAGGTAAATTGATAAGTTAACCGGTTAATAAGTTGACAGGGTTAACGAGTTGATAAATTGATAGGAGCATTTCTTTATCAACTCTATCAACATTTCAACTAGTCAACTCACGCCTACACATATATTAAAACTTATCTATCCAATTAATTCTACTTACTGTTGCAACACTCATCTGGTATATATTCATAACTTATCATCGGTTGACTGGCACTGTTAAAGGGATAAGCGGAAAATAAATGTGTTTCCCCAAAAACTTTGTTATTAATTTGAGCGATTCAATAACCTGCGCTATAGGCAGTAATGCTACTGCCTGCCTTTTCCTACGAACCTTGTGAATTTTTGACAATTGCGCGTTCAGGCAATGTGCATGTATATTCTTCAATGATATACATAACCGCTTATGCCATGTTTACCATACATGGCAAAATACATTAACATAACCTATAAGCATATCTCACCTGCTCTGCGGGTAAGTAATGTAACGTCATGCCATAACCATATACGCTAACAAACACCCTTTATATGCGAAAACGTGTACCTAAACCGTTCACTCTATTATTGTTTTTCTTTTTACTAAGTAATTATCTCTCGGCTACGCCTGACTGCCCCATTATAACGGGCAGGTTTCAATTAGCCGATGGCACCACCTCCGATGCTTCGGCAACCGGATGGTATTTAAATGCCGCCAACGTAGCCTCCACCGGTATTTTTGCCGTAAAATCAAACCGGATACATGCCCAGGAGCTGGGTGGTGTAGGCATATGGAATTCGCGGGTGTTTTCAACCGCAGGCTATTCCGAATTTCAGGTAGCTGTAAAAGTTTCTTCCGAAGGAGATATGAACAGCTCGGAATATGTGCAGATCTATTACAAAATTAACGGTGGTGCAGAAACGTTGCTGGACACACGCACCGGTAATTTCGGCACCATTGATTTCATTTCCCCCGTTCTCACCGGCAGCAATGTGCAACTGGTTGTAAAGCTCTACAACTATAATAACGGAGGCTCACAAACCTCCAAGTATTATATTGAAGAGTACCGGGTATTTAAAGACAAAGGCCCCTGCGCTGTTTCAACTATTACAGCAACAGCGGCAGCCGCCAATGGAGGCATCCTTACCTGCACCAATTCATCGCTAGGCTTATCAGCCACAGCTACCGGATCGGGTACCACTACCTGGAGTTGGACCGGCCCTAACGGCTTTACATCTACTTTGCAAAACCCTTCAGTAACTGCAGCCGGAACCTATACCGTAGTAGCTACGAATAGCACCGGAACAGGTTCAGCCAGCGTTACCGTAACGGAGAACAAAACGCCGCCGGTTATTACAGCCACCGGTGGAGCACTGGCCTGCGGATCATGTGTAAGCATCAGCGCCACATCGAATGTTAGCAACGCTTCTTATAGCTGGTCGGGACCCGGCAATTTTACTTCTAATTCGCAAAATCCAACAGTCTGCTCAGCGGGTACGTACACAGTCACGGTCACGAATCCGGCCAATGGTTGCAGTGCACAGCAGTCCGTATCGGTTACAGCCGGCACCATCGCTACCGTGTGGCTCGAGGACTTTACGGGTTTAAGCAATGGCGCCACTTCCGACGCAGGCACAACCCAATGGACAACCACAGTTACCGGCTCAGGTACGTATTCCGTACAAAACAATGAATATAAAGTTTCTTTCAGTGGCAGCCAGGGTGTTGGCGTATGGACCTCACAGGCGATAGACATTTCTTCCAGATCAAATGTTTCTTTTTCGGTTGATCTGCGCAGTGAAGTTGGCAGTACAAACGATGCCTTGGAAACAACCGATTACATAAGGGTGTATTACAAACTGAATGGAGGCGCCGAAACACTGGTATATGAAGACCTGGCAGGTATCGGTAATACCACCAATACCACCGGCTCCATCACTGTGAACTCAGCCACTCTGGCCGGCAGCACCTTACAGGTGATCATTAAAACCAGTAATTCTGACCCTACTGAAAGATATTTCTTCGATAATATAAAAGTTACGGGCTCTAATGCAGGCTCGGTTACCATTACGCCATCGGTTAACGGAACCGTAACCTGTATCGCCACCGCGCAATTGTCGGCAACCGCCACCGGTACAGTTACTGCCTGGTCATGGACAGGCCCTAATGGCTTTACGAGCGCAGCACAAAACCCTGTTGTAAACGCGGGCGGACAATATATAGTTACCGCTACTTTATCTTCAGGCTGTGCGGCATCTGCCACCATTACAGTTCCTGAAAATAAAACACCGCCTGATATTACTGCTACCGGCGGAACCCTGGCCTGTTTATCAACCGTTACCTTGAATGTAAACTCAACCGTAACCGGGGCTACGTATAGCTGGACAGGCCCGAATAACTTTAGCAGCACTTCAAAAAATCCAACGGTAAGTGCAGCCGGCACGTATACGGCAACCGTAACCAACCCCGCCAACGGTTGCACTGCTTCGCAGTCTGTAACGGTTTCATCCGGTTCTACAGCCCCGGCCATTTTCTGGAACGAGGACTTTGCCGGTCTTAGCAATGGAACCACATCTGATGCAGGCACTACCGCCTGGACAACTTCAACCAGTGGCGCCGGCACCTATTCCGTGCAAAACAATGAATTCAAAACCAGCTTTAACGCTCAGGCTGAAGGCGTATGGTCGTCACAGGAAATAAACATTGCCGGTAAATCGAATGTAACCTTCTCGGTTGACCTGCGCAGTGAAGTGACCAGCAGCAGCGATGCTTTTGAAACACTGGATTACATAAGAGTATATTACAAACTGAACGGCGGAGCGGAAACACTTGTTTATGAAGACCTCGCCGGCATTGGCAACACCACCAATACGACAGCTTCTATCACAGTCAATTCTGCGGCCCTGAACGGCAGCACCCGGCAGGTGACCATTAAAACAAACAACTCCGGCCCTACCGAGAAATATTTTTTCGATAATATCAAGGTGACCGGAAGCGACATTATCGGCGAGAGCGTTACAGCAACCGGCGGTGCTCTTACCTGTACCAGCTCATCGGTAACTTTATTGGGTAATGCAGCATCCGGAGGTGTAAGTTATAGCTGGACAGGCCCGAATAACTTTACGTCTACCGCTCAAAATCCGGTTGTAACCGCAACAGGTATTTATACCTTAACGGTTCACAACCCGGCTACCGGATGTAACGGAACTGATACCGCCCTCGTTGTCCTGAACACAACACCGCCAGGCGCCAGCGCCAGTGCAAGCGGATCGCTTTCCTGTAACGCAAGCTCTTCCGTTACCCTTTCCGGTTCGTCATCAACTTCGGGTGTAACGTATAGCTGGACAGGCCCGAATAACTTTACGTCTACAGCACAGAACCCGGTTGTTACTGTAGCAGGTACTTATAATTTAACGGTCACTAATACGGCAACTGGTTGTACCAGCACAGCTTCAACTACCGTTACCATGAGCAGCACCAGTACCGGCATAGCCTGGTCTGAAAACTTTACGCTGCCTAATGGCACTACATCAGGTACAGGCACCAGCAGCTGGTCAATTGCCACCAATCCGTCAACAACCCTGTTTTCCGTGCTGAACAATGAAATACGCATCAGCAACAGTTCTACCACCGGCGAAGGTGTTTGGACCTCGGGCCCAATTGACATCACAGGAAAAACAAATATTTCCATCTCAGCTGGAGTAAGAAGTTCTATTATCAATAATGCCGTAATGAACAACGATGCTACTTATGGCGATTATATCCGGTTCTATTATAAACTTGATAATGGTACAGAAGTAAAATTTGCTGAAAAAACAGCTATCATCAACAATCACAGCACTACGCCTACTGCTGTATCTGTTGCAGGATTAAGCGGCGCCAGTAGTTTACGGATCGTTGTTCGTGCAAGAGCTACCGGCAACGATGAGTTTTATTATTTCGATAATGTACAGGTGGTTGCAACCAGCCAATCTGCGCTCAATGCAGTGGCAACGGCTACCGACATACTTAGCTGTACAAAGAACAGTGTAGGGCTTACAGGCAGCACCTCTGCCACATCGCCAGTAAACTACAGCTGGACGGGCCCCGGTAACTTCACGTCTACCGTGCAAAATCCGTCGGTTACTGCTGCAGGTACCTATACATTGACCGTTACAGACCAGTCAACAGGTTGTACCGGCAGCGATACCGCGCTGGTTTCATTGAACACTACACCGCCGGGTGCTACTGCATCTGCAAGCGGATCACTTTCCTGCTCGGCCGGTTCTTCGGTTACCCTTTCAGGAAGCTCTTCCTCAACCGGCGTTACTTACAGCTGGACGGGCCCGAATAACTTTACCTCTGCAGACCAGAACCCTGTAGTTACTGTAGCAGGTACTTATAATTTAACAGTTACCAGCACTGCCACAGGTTGTACCAGCACAGCAAGTGCTACTGTTACCATGAGCACCAGCAGTACCAGCACTCTCTGGCTTGAAAACTTCACGATGGCCAATGGCACTACATCAGATGCTGGCGCCACCAGCTGGTCAATTACCACCAACCCGTCAACCATGCAGTTCGCGGTGTTGAACAATGAGATGCGCTCAACCAACAGTACAACCCAGGGAGAAGGAGTTTGGACCTCAGGTGTTATTAATATTGCCGGGAAAACAAATGTTACTATTTCCGCAGGGGTAAGAAGTTCTGTTATCAATGGTGTGCTGATGAACAATTCAGGTGAATTAGCCGACTATCTCCGGTTCTATTACAAGCTCAATAATGGAGCGGAAGTGCTGTTTGACGAAAGAATGGGCATCATCAACAACCACAGCACAACGCCCACGACTATTTCTGTAGCCGGATTAAGCGGCACCAGCCTGCAGATCGTGGTACGTACCCGTGCAACAGCTAACGATGAGTTCTATTATTTCGATAATGTGCAGGTGGTTGCAACAAGCAGTACTTCGCTCAATGCAATAGCGACAGCTACCGACATACTCTCATGTACTAAAAGCAATGTACCACTTACCGGCAGTAGCTCGGCTACAACCCCTGTAAATTACAGCTGGACGGGCCCAGGCAATTTTACGTCTCCTTTACAAAATCCCACGGCTACCACTGCAGGTATTTATACATTGACCGTTACAGATCAGTCAACAGGTTGTACCGGCAGCGATACCGCGCTGGTTTCATTAAATAACACACCGCCGGGTGCTACTGCATCTGCAAGTGGATCACTTTCCTGCTCAAGCGGTTCTTCGGTTACCCTTTCAGGAAGTTCTCCCACAAGCAACGTTAGTTACAGCTGGACGGGGCCGAATAACTTTACGTCTCCGGCGCAGAACCCTGTAGTTACTACAGCAGGTACTTATAACTTAACGGTTACCAACCCGGTAAATGGTTGTACCAGCACAGCAAGTGCTATTGTTACCACAAATAACAGCACTACCAGCACCTGGCTGGAGGACTTTACCCTGGCCAACGGCACTACATCAGATGCAGGCGCTACAGCCTGGACTACTTCGAAAACTGTATCTGCGGCTGTGATCGCGGTACAGAATAATGAGCTCAGGATCACCAATTGCACCTCAACCGGTGACGTAGTGTGGACTTCCGGCACGTTCGATATGACCGGGAAAACCAACATCAGCATTTCAGCTGGGGTAAAAAGCTCTATCATCAATAACGCGGTGATGAACACCGATCCTACTTATGGGGATTACATCCGGTTCTATTATAAACTAAATAATGGCACCGAAGTACTGTTTGCCGAAAAAACGGCCGGCATTAACAACCACAGCACCACACTTTCACCCGTGTCTGTTACTATCCCCACTGGAAACTACAACACCATGCAGGTGGTGGTAAGAGCAAGGGCTACGGGCAATGATGAATTCTATTATGTGGACAATATGCAGGTGGTGGCCACTGGAACCGCCAATATAACGGCCAATGCAACAGGCGGCGCCATAAACTGTATAAACAATTCGGCTACACTTCAGGGCAGCTCGTCGACATCAGGCGTAAGCTATACATGGAGCGGACCGAATGGTTATACCTCTACTGCACAAAACCCAGTTGTATTTGAACCAGGCACCTATAACTTAACAGTTGCCCTGGGAGGTTGCACAGGAACAGCAGCTGCAACAGTAAGCATAGATACAACGAAACCCAACATTACGGCATCGGCTACACCGGTACACCTTACCTGTACAGCTACCCCTGCCGTTTTAACCGGTGGGTCATCAACACCGGGCGTTAGCTATAGCTGGAGCAGCGCAGCCGGTGTAATAGCCAATACGGCCAGTACATCAGTAGTAGACCCCGGCACCTATACTTTCAAAGTTTACAACCCGGCCAATGGTTGTACAGGTGTAAAATCAGTGATCGTTACACAAAACATCACGCCGCCACCGGCAATAACCGCAAGCCACGTTGGTACAGTAACCTGTAACACGCCAAACGCCACTATTTCCGGCACTATTTCAACACCAGGGTTGATCTATAGCTGGAGCGGGCCAAATGGTTTCACCTCTAATGCACTTACCACTTCGGTAATAAAAGGCGGAACCTATACGCTCACTGCGGCCGACCCTGACAATGGATGCACTACTTCTGCAAGTACCATAGTAGATGAAAATACAGGAGCTCCAACCGGACTTTCCATTACTAATCCGGGCAGGGTCACCTGTCTTAATCGCACCATTAAAATCACAGGATTTTCGGCTGCCCCAAATGCTACTTATACATGGACAGGCCCCAATGGATTTACTTCTTCTTTAACTAGCATAAATGTTACCAAGGGTGGCTCTTATACGTTTACAGTTAAGGATACCATCAACGGCTGTTCAACCGGCCTGGGTACAACCGTAATAGATAATACAATACCACCGGTTGTAACTATTGTTAACACAAGCCCGTTGAGCTGTTCCAATACCAGGGTTACCTTATCGGCGAACACGAACGTACAAGGTGTTGGATATTTGTGGTTAGGGCCTGATGATTTTTATGATGTTGTTGCAACCACTACCACCAATATTCCCGGTAGTTACAGCGTGATCGTAAATGATCCAAGCACAGGTTGTACAACTACCGAGCTTACCGAAGTAACCGGTGATCTTTCGGAGTGTGAAAGAAAAGCCACAAATACCGGCAATACAGCAACAGCCACCGCGCAAAATACATTAGCGCCGAGCGAAGCTGTTACTATGTTAACCTATAAGGCATATCCCAACCCTGTTACGTCGAATAGTGTCATTGAATTTGTGTCACCCCAAAACACGACAGTAACGGTTAGCATGTACAATACCTTAGGCGTATGCGCAAAAGTATTGTTTAAAGGAAATGCAGCAGCCCGCCAGCGTTACCGGCTGGCAGTTCCTGCCAGCCAATTACAGGCAGGCGCTTATTACTATACCATCAATGCAGGTGGTAAAATATATTCAGGCAGACTGGTGATCGTGAAATAAGTTACACGAACACCTGAATACATTAAGAGAGTCCCGCTTTTGCGGGACTTTTTTATTGACAGACACGGCCACTGTCTTCATCATATTATAGTTGATTTTAATTTACGTATATCTATCAACTCGAACTTGCGTATAATATAGCATGCACAACCGAAATAATACTAACTACAATCGTAATTCAACTGAAGAATAGTATGTAAAAAGTTTTAATAAAACATTAATAGCATGTTACACCGGTATACTTTTTAAAGCGCCTTACAAACCAATAAACGCAGTACCAGCAAGCATTCCAGCCTGCATAAACTTTATTTATATTAAATACAGGCAAACATTAATGTATAATATTATTACACAAATGCATGTACGTAGTTTAAAAAGAATAGTGTGTTTGAAATAAATAATTGCATTACTTTGTAATAGTTAACACCTAACATTTAGTACCCAATAAAATCCGAACCGATGAAACAAATCTACCGCTTATACGGTATCCCCTGCCGTATACATTGTACACCATTTTTAATTGCCCTTTCATTATCATTGTTCCTGTTACTATCAGCAACCAGTCATGCACAGGTTAACGCCTATGCAAAAGTTACCGGTATTACAACCAGTAGCGGCAGATCGGTTCTAGCGCTCAGTAACCTGAACCAGGCGCACCACAACTTTGCAAACGGAGAGCAGGTTATTGTAATGCAGATGCAGGATAACGTTAT